>JBBPYM010000225.1:0-5388 GCA_038199905.1 Chitinophagales bacterium
AGCAGCACCGATGCCATGTCATTTTGAAAATACGTTTGCGCATCAATTGCCGTTTCTACCGCTTTGTTGGCATACGACAGGGTCTCTTTCTTTTTTTTGTAGCGTATTTTGTCGTTACCCATCGCAACATATACTACAACGATCTGTGTTATCCAGTATGGGTCCCTGCTCAAATTTTGCGTTGCAATTGAAAGACACTCGGTTCCCCATTTTTCCGCCTCGTCCTCTTTCTGCGCTGTCATAGCATTCATCATCTTCATGAATGTCAGCCGGTAAGCGGTTGCCGGGTCTTTAGGATCGCCCATCGCGGCCGTTTGCTCCATCGCCTTTGGCATATTGAGGTTCAATGGAATAGTGGTTGTTAATACACACCATTCTTTAACAAACGATCTGAAATGAGGTGCTGTTATGGTGTCATGGATGAGGAACTTTACTGCCGTACTTATGTTCGCCTGTATAGCATGTTGAAGCCATGCGATAATTTCTTTACTAAAAATCGCCGTTTTAAAAACAGCCACTGCAAAAAGATTTTTTTCGAGATCCATTTCTTCTGCCAGCCTGTTGAAATTATCAACAAACATCGCCGCAGGATTTTTATCTTTTTCGCGTGCGTAATCCGGCTTCCAGCGGATGGGAACGTACTCAATGCGCGGGTCTTTCTGGCTGTTGTTCCAGATGTGGATTATATCTTCCAGTTCGTTGAGCAGTTGCCTGCTGAACAACTTAGGGTCGGTGTAAGTGGATTCGAAATGAAAGGCGATGTCCATAATCGGCGTATCGGCACCTATCATATAAGTATAAAACGTGTCAACCATGTCCAGCTCATCAGCCTGGCATTCAATACGAACAATCCGCGCCAACTGGTGCTTTTTAGCCTCTTCCCATTTTTCACAGATGAGCTCGATTCTTTGTTGTATGGGGTTAGACTGCATGAGATAATTTTAGTTGAGTTTTACAATTGCGCCCTGGATGGAAGTGGGTCCAGAGGAGGTGACAGTGGCATCTGCGGTGCCATTGACTGTGGCCTTGGCCCCGATGACGGTTACTTCCGTATCGCCGTTAAGCAGGGTTGTTTTGCCTGTAACACTGGCCTGGTCGGTGCCTGTAAAGGTAGACTTGGTGCCATCGACGAACACATCCCCTGCCGAATTGGCGCTAAAACCGTGAGCCGCACTATGTATCACCGAATCGGCAGTGCCCTCGATATTAACATGAGCGCCACCCATGGTGATGGTGTCGCCAACAAGAGAAAGGAAAGACTTGCCGTTGGTAAGAATTATTGCCTGGGAAGCGGTGACCGTGATTGTATTCGTTCCATCAATTTCTATCTTGTTTCCCGTTGTTTTATCTACGATGGAGATGCCGCCACCGTCGTCTAACGTTACCGTATGCCCGCTTTTACTATTCAGGCTTTTGGTATTGTTCCCGCTGCCACCTCCCCCACCTGTTTTTCCATGAAACATGCTACCCATAACAAAGGGTCTGTCGGGGTCGTTATAGCGAAAACAAATTAGCACCTGGTCATCCGGTTCCGGCACTACTACCAGTCCCCTGTTTTTTCCTCCATCCTTGCCGCCACCCGCATCCGGGGTCATCACCCTCAGCCAGTCCGTCATTTCACCGAGGGGCGCCTGCCATAACATTTGCACGCGTACCCGGCCCATGTTATCAGGGTCTTTATTGTCTTTAACCGTTGCTATTTGCGACTCTGCAACAGGCATGCTGGTGTTATTTACCGGAATGATTTCCATGCCCGAAGGAATAGCCTGGAATGTATTATAATACTTTCCGTTATCGGTAACGTGGTGTTCAATAGAAGTGATCAGGAATTTACCATAATCCTCTTTTGTGAAGGCGTTGTCTTCCAGTTTTGAAAACTTTACATTAGCGATCGCCCCGATACAAAGCGCAGGATTGTCGCTACTGCCGGTAAGCACTTCAAGATTCGCGGCCATGGCAGCCTTCTGCTTTTTTAAAAATCCATCGAGATCGGTCTTATTGTCCACCCTTTGCCTGGAAGGAAAGTTTACCGGAACGGAGAATATTTTATTGGATTCCGCCAATACGAAACTGGCATGATCATCAAGCCCGTCCACCGATGCGGGGGCATCCGAACTTATTACCTTGTCGTCTTTTGACGCATAGGCATAACTGCTAAACGTCATGGGCTGAATGCGTAGGGTAAGCTGGATATTGTGTACATCTTCTCCATAAGTTACCTCAATATTTGGAGAGGAAGCAGGCTTGCCAAAGTGGAGGTCTATCCCGTCATAATAAAACCATTCTCCATAATCGGAAGACAACCGGTTCAGAAAATGAAAAGTGCTTTCCCGGTACTGGCAGATGTATGTGATGACGGTCTTGAATTGTGGCGCCAGGTTTACGGTGCAGACCTGCGCCACGCTTTCAGTAAGGGTTTTCGCGATGTCTTTCAATCCCTTTTTATAGAATGAAAGCAGGTGCGGCCCATTTTCTAACAGTATGGTCGGACTATATCCTTTAAGCACAAGGTCGCTGCTAAAATTGCTGGATTGCTCCATGCTGATCTCACAGATCATTCCCCGGAACTCATAGGCGACCTTCAACGTATCGGCATCCGTTAATTTAATGATCGCAGTTTTACCAATTAGTTTTTGTGCGTTCCCTAAACTAAACGAACCAATTTTTTCCAGTACATCATATTTAATGCGAATGGAAAATTCATGATGTGCATTGAACTGCTGCCTGATTAGTACCGAGCTGTAGTATAGGATCGTCTGATCTTCAACTTCAATAACGGCGATGACCTGGTTTTGCATTATTAAGTTTATGTAGTCGTTAATAAAGCGGAGCTGCAGCAGATGATCATTAACCGATCTGCGACACAACTTTCAAATAGCTGTGTTCTCCTAAAGCTGCTGTCCTTTATTATCCCGGATGCGACAGCTGCCCCTGTTGCTGCTCACACAAGAACTCTTGTTGTGCCCGTTGTATTCCTTACTTCAACGTAAAACTAAGCGGGCCATTCGTTCTGGTGCTCTGCATTGCCGATCTTGATCTTTTGCGCAGAAATTGTAAAATCTATCTGCATAGGTTTTGAGCCTTTTACATCGATGCTTTCCTGGAAAGCGATCACGTAAGCTTTTTCAAAAGACAGTTCTTTCATTTTGGCATCCTCATCGCTCTTTTTAAAAGTGATGAGTCCGTCAATAGGTTTGTATTGGTTTATCATTGACTCCACGATGCTGGTATCATCGGTTGATTCGATCGTAAGGTTTATGGTACCGCCATACACACCGGAAGCAGGACGACCCTTCGCATCTACATCCCTGCGCAGCGCGTAATCACATGCCAACACATCAATACCATCTTTACCGGCGAATTTTAATTTTGCATTGAATGACATTTTGTAAGAGTTTAAAGTGAATAATTAAATTAGTCGGAATTTTGACTTGGTCTGGAAACATCGATTACATTGATGAGTGTGTTACAAGAATCCAAGAATTTTCTTAACGGCAGTTACATCCATTTCTTTTATGCACTTGGTTAGGTTGTTTTTGGCCAACTTGTTAACGGTTAATCTTTTTATCTTGTTGATATCTTTGAGGTCCTTACACATTTCGCTAAACTTCATTTTTTTACCATTATACACCACACCGATATCCTCACCATCACAGAAATACTTTGAAAAGTAGGCGGCAGTTTTACTGCCTGTTACTACTTGTTTAAGATCTTCCTGGAGCTCACCAGGTTGGATATCAACAACTGCTTTTACCTCCACGGCTTTTGTTTCTAAAGGGGTAACCGCTGGAATCGTCACTCTCGGCAACTCTTGTGGTTTTTCCGGGATATTCAGCTTGCCTACCATTGCAGGGCGGTTGCCCCGGTTGCTGGGCGGCGCTGCTGCCAACATTGGCTTTGTATCCCTGATAAAAATCGTTGTACTGATGTAACGGTCGTTACTTCCATTGATCCTTAGGAAAACCTTCTGTTCACCGGGCCTGGTAAAAGTAAAAGAGGTTTTTTGGGTAATGTCAACGGACTTGCCGTTGCCAAATCGCCATTCCCAACTTGTTGCGTCAGGAGTCAGGTCGATGAATTCAACCGGCATATTTACATCTGCCGTATCGCTAAATACAATATCCGGTTGCAACCGTGGTGCCTTTAAAAGCGGGGCGTCAGAAATAACCACTTCCATCACCTGCTCGCAGGATCCATCCACTTTTAAAGTAACCGTGTATTTACCTGGTTTGCTATAGCCATGTCTCACATTCGGACCTGTTATATCTGCTTCACTCTCATCCCCAAAATACCATATAAATGCTGTGCCCTGTTTTACTTCCGCTGTAAATGAAATGGTTGAACCGGTGTAAAAAGAGCCTGACAAGGCCCTGATTCTGATATCTGAACCATTGCATGGTTTCAAACTTTTGTACCTGAAACCTACAATAACCAGGCAGATCAGGGCAATGGCGCCCATCGTGTAAAAAACCTGCTCGTCGATGCGAAATACGGAGGATGATCGTTTTTCCATAATAATGTTTTATCACTATCCTACTAAAACCACTGCATGATAAAGGTTTAAAGACACGGAGGAAGAATTCTTCAGGAATAGGGGGTTCAGTGAGATAATATCATTTAGTCGTAATTGAATAGAGAAAGGGAACGTGATTTTGAAAAAAACTTTCAAGTATATTCCGTTTACATTTTCAGCATTTATTTCGACTAATAAGGCAGATGCTATTGTATAAACATTCCTTGACAGCTTACCTGATATAATATGTTTAGATTCAACAACCTCCTTATTTTGTTTTTCTTCCTTGCCACCCTCTCCTGTGGAACCTCGAAAAAAGCGCCTTCTGTTTGGGGAGAATCGTTATCCGTTCCTGAACCACTTAAAAAAGTTAGCTCGACTGTTAAGCTGGATACCACGCGGGCTCTGGTTAACTATGATGCGATACAGGTTAAGTACGCGAAGTTCCTGAAAGTGAACCCTTCTGTCATCACAAATGGTAGCCTGTATTACTTTATCGACAAATGGTTGGGTACACCTTATAAATGGGGAGGAGTGGACGCCAATGGCATAGACTGTTCGGCTTTCCTGCAGCGTTTATTGGCCGAAGTTTATACTATCCAGTTACCTCGAACATCTGTAGAACAATTTTTTGCACAACGGATTGAAAGATTTAAGTCTGTGCGTTACCTTTCGGAGGGTGACCTTGTTTTCTTCCGCACGATGGATAACAAAATAATATCCCATGTGGGACTATACCTGCATAATAATATGTTCGTAAATTCATCTTCCTCCAGGGGTGTAAGTATCGCCAGTTTAAATGACCCGTACTGGAAATCACGCTTCGTGGCTGCCGGAAGGTTGAGGAGCAACCCGGTGGTAAAATTAAAATAGGC
>JBBPYM010000226.1:0-5542 GCA_038199905.1 Chitinophagales bacterium
ACGGAATGCATACTTGTTTACAAAATTTCGATTCATCAGGCGGTCAAAATCAGCGCGGGTCAGCTCTGCTTCAAAGATTTCATCTACATCAAGCCAGAGGCACCAGTCAGGATTTCTTCTGCGGGCGGCTTCATAAAGCATGCCTTTATCTCTTCCCTCATTATAACCTTCTGTCCGCATGAAGTCCACCACCTTGGGATGCGCTTCAAGGATCTTATCAGTACCATCTGTTGACCCGTTGTCCAAAACCACGATTTCATCCACCAGTTTTTCAAAACAACGTAGCCACTCATCCACAAAAAATATCCCGTCTTTAACACGGAGCAGTAACACTAATTTAGCCATACAAGAAAATTTATATCGGTCAATAATTTATTAAATCTGAATGATGTTTATGCTTTTCGCAATTTGTAAAAAGGCGTTACAATGAATTTTTCTTTTACTAACCTCGCCAGTTCACGAATTTCTTCGTCAACCAATAACAGTATCAACATAAACAGCGTCGTAAAAACACCCGCGCTGATAATTATCTTCGGTATATACATGGTGTCAGAAAATAAATACTGCACCAACATTTTACATCCCCACACCAACAACATACCTGCGGGAATAACAACTGACCATAATTGTAAGGTACGCTTGATCAAAGCAGTTTTCAGGTAACCTAATTTATAAAGTCTATAAGTAAAATAAGTAAAATCCGTAACAAGCACAACACTCAGTGAAGCAACCAGCGTTCCTGTAATGCCGTATCTTCTTGCAACAAAAAACAACAGGAACCCAAGCATTAAACCCTTGGTGATATTCACAATACTGTTCCTTTTTATATCTCCCAGTGCGTAACCCATGTTGGCCATAAAATAACCAATCAGAAAAAAGAAAAAGTTAGCGACCAACAGGTACATGATGGTATCTCCTGCGTATTTGCCGGAACCGGTCCAGACCGTAATCAGATCATGGTAAACCAGGCAAAAGGCAAATGAAATAAACAACGCTGCGTAAGAATAAAATTTAAACTGTTTGGCAATGAGATCATTAATGCCGGCAGTATCCCCGGTACCCTTGGCATGTGAAAGCAACGGCATCAGCGCGACCGAATGACGACCAACAAGGGATTGTGAAAGAACAATAGGTCTTTTGTTTATCTCGTAAATAGTTAACATTCCGGGTGGAATAAATCTCGCCAGGATGATCATGTCTATACTGGAAGAAAATCCACCAACAATACGGGAAAGAGATGTAAATGAAAATATTCGTATAAAAGACTTAAAATGATCCATGCCAAAAGTTATATGCAGGCTCTCCCTTTTTAAGAGGTTTCTCATCGCGGCCATATTGTAAATATTGATGAAAAGCGCGCGGCATAAGTTGGCAAAAGCTATGGAAATAACCCCAAAATTTAAATATAACAGCAGTACATTAACCAATAGAAACACACCATTGGCCAGTAATGAAGCGATCGCTACCTGGGCAGAGTTATGCATTCCCTGGTTTATTCCGGACATGCTAAAAGACACAAGCGACATCCCGGTAGCAATGATTGAGAGTGCAAGCGCCATCTGCAGATTTGGATACTGCGACACATCTTTGTTAATGATAACTCCAATCAGGAAGAAAAATATAAAACCTACAATAACCGATAGTATCAGTATCAGTGCGGATGCCATAAAACCCGAGCCTATCGTCTTGCCTATTTCATCAAACATTTTCTTGCCACGCAGCTCCGCAATCTTTTGTTGCAGCACATCTCCCACCCCCGGATCTGCTAAGGTCATCCACGCCAGGATGTTACCAGTTGCGAGCCATATCCCCAAGGTGTCCGAGTCGATGCCCTTCAAATACAGGGGCAGCAAGATGATGGAGTTAATGATATTTGTTATAACATACCCATACTGAAAAATTAAGTTCCACTTTAAGATCTTTTTATTCATGAATTTGAGCTGTTATTATCATTAGTCACTTTTATGCTTTTTTAGTTATAACCTGGATTTGACCGTTCTTTTAATTCCTAATGCAAACGAACCAATCAAAATGATATTGTCGTTTCTAACGGCAGATGCGGCTTTTAAAGGAAGATGCCTTGTTTAATCACCAAACGTTGAGATAACTTTACTGCCTCGGCTGTCCTCAGACACAAAGAAGTTTCCTTTCTGCGTTCCAATACTAGTAAAGACATCTGAATTGTTTTTTTAGGATATATAAGTGGATGTCTAGAATTTTTCAACAAGGTACTGCTGCATTCGGCAAATCATGCTTAGTGTTTAAAATACGCAATACATCAAAAAAACATCTATCGGGACAAACTGTGTTTGTAGTTAAAACTCTTCCTTAACTATCAGCTTATCCGCTGGTTTGTAGATCATATTATTAAATATAACAGTATCAGTGTTTTCTGGAATTTGCGAAATCAATATAAAGCCTAAAGAAGGCAATATTGCTTTAGTAGAGTTGTTCAACATTTCCGTTACATTACCAGCTTTGGTAATAGATGATCCCCTGAGATTTTTTACTCCCTCGTTGATATCAACTTCAGTTTTTTCAATTTGCAAAGTCTGGTACTGGCGTAAGAAAAACTGTATCGTTTCAATTTCCTCATCTTTAATAACGGCAGGTTTATTCAGCCAATATACAAAGTTCACTACATGCTGGACCTTAAGTACCTTTTGTACCTGGTTTTCATTGATCCGTACAAACACATATGATTTAAACAAAGGTTCCAACTGAGTTTTAGTAACACCATTGTTGTAAGAGCGCAACGTATTCATTGGCCAGTAATGTTCTATTTGCTTCTTTGCAAATAAACCCGCCACTTTTCTTTCACAGCCAGCCTTGGTCAATACAATGTTCCATTTTACAGTTAAGTCTAAATCTGCCATGCTTAAGATTTTAAGAGTTTCATGATGAATCTAATATCTCATTACACCATGCAAGCAATGAGTAAATGGTCATTCACAGTAAATTGGATGTATTTTACAGGAGATTGGAAAAGTTCAAATATTCAGCAATTACGGTTTTTCAAAGCCGCTACTAATGATCCGGCATGGGCAATGCTACTTTTTCACAAGTTCCTTCGCCACGCTATGGTAACCATCCTGGTTATATTCATGTCCGTAGCCATATCCGTAACCATAATTGTTCTTGCCGAAACCACGGGGAAGGATGCCATTAAACACCAGGGCGATATTTTTGAGCTTTTTGATTTTGTTATTTTCATCGAGTCTTTCAACAAACACTTTCGGGGTGTATTTGTGCCTGATAACGTACAATGTTACATCGCAAAGGGGCGAGAGAATGTATGCGTCGGTAACCGGACCTACTGGTGCGATATCAATGATTATGTAATCAAAAATCCCATTTAAAAAGTCTATCAGGTCTTCAATCTTACCATTCATTAGTAACTCTGATGGATTTTCAGGAAGCGGACCAGAAGGAATGATAAAAAGATTCTCATGCGTATCTGTTCTTTTAATAATCTCCTCAGGGTCTTTATGACCGAGCAGGTAATCAGAGATCCCCTTGTCATTATTAATATTTAGGTTAATACTTAATTTGGGCCTGTTGAGATCAAGTTCAAGTAAGACGACTTTTTTACCTGTTAAGGCAAAACTCAGCGCCAGGTTCGTCGCGATGAAACTTTTACCTTCCCCCGCTATAGTAGACGTAACAAGTATTTTCCTTTTCTTATTACTTCCTTTGAAGAAATTAAGCGATATCCTTAGTTCTCTGAATTGCTCCGCGATAAAAGTTCTCTTACCGGTACCGGTCACTATCGAAACATTTGACTTTTCGTTAGAAATTTCACCGATAATAGGAAAAGATGTCAGTTCCTCAATTTCGTTTCTGAACAAAATGGTGCTAACCAGCTTCTCCTTGGCAGTGATGGTACCTATTCCAATTAATAATGCAAAAGACAGGGCGATCATGTACACCACTTTTTTCTTAGGGCTCACAGGCAGGATAGACGACTGCGCTTTATCTACCACGCGGCTATCTGATACAGTAGAAGCATGGGCAAGCGCCGTTTCTTCTCTCTTTTTTGAAAGAAAGGTGTAGATTTCACTTTTTAACACCTGCTCACGGCTGATATCTATAAGTTCTCGTTCTTTCTTGGGAATGGTTTGCAGAACGGAAGAGTATTGATTATTGGTGGAAGTAAGATTGCCTTTGCTGGCTTCCAGGCTCATTTTCTGACTCTGCAAGTTTTCCAGTATGCTCGGCTTTAGTTTTTCAATTTCACTCTCCACAGCCAGCATCGACGGGTGATTAACACCATTGGTTTTTTTCAGGTTTTCGTACTTGGTTTCCGCGTCAGACAACTTGTTAACTAGTTTCGACAAACCTTCGTCGTTTATACCCAGCGTGGATGGAACGATTCCCCCTTTGTTGTTTTTGGCGTAAACGTACTCTTCTACCTTACTCAGAACGGCCATCTGCATGTTTATTTCGCCCAGTTTACGGTCGTTGGAACTTACATTTTCGAGGAACAATCGTCCCTGTGTGCCAATATCGATAGCACCCTCATTCGCTTTATAGCGCTGAACTTTTTGCTCAATGGCTGTAAGATCTTTACTTACGCTGCTTAAACGCTCTTCCACAAAAGCCAGCGTATTAGCTGCAAGTGTATTTTTATCATCAACAATTGCCTTGTTGTAGGCTGCAAGTAGTTCATTAAGAATATCCTCGCCTCTTTCAGGAACCTCATCAAGTAAAACCAGGCTTAAAATGGTGGAGAGCTTACTCGCCGACACCACTTTTAAATTGGACTGGATATTTACCATTACATTTTTGGGATTAACCAACTGGAAATACAAGTTTTTAGAAGGTGCACCCGAGTATTTGGTGTTTGCAACAAAACGTAAAATTCCGTATTGCGTATTTACCCAGGCATTGAGGGGGTATTGGTTGTTACCTACCGTTACCCGCATGCTTTTATTATCGTACTTAAAAAATATCTTTCCGGATTTTCTTACGTCATTAACGTTCTGAACTTCAATTTTTACAGGAGACGTTATATATGCAGGTACCGGCCTGATCTTCCCTTCTTCAAAAACTGGGGAATACAATGATAAGGTTTTTACCACTTCGCTAATAAGTGAGGAGGACTGGATAACCTCCATCTCATTCTCAATAATTTTTTTGGAAGAAAGCGTGTTGAAAGATTCCACTGTTTTAGAGTCTTCAGAGCCCTTCTTTTCATCTTTTATCAAAATTTTGGCGGAAGATTGATACATTGGGATGGCATAGCGAAGATAAATCCATCCACCGGCGACGGCGAGCACAACCAATAATGCAAATAAAGGCCAGTAAGCAATGTAACGCGCCCATATATGCTTGATGTTGAACACGTTATTTCTGTTCTGATCCCTTTTGTCAATAATTTCCATAAAACCTTTATTATTTTAAAAACTAATGCGTTTACCAAAAAAAATTATTATCATTAATCGTTAGATTATTGTTCTGGCAAACAATCGAATGTGGTATCATTAACTGGAAATGGATAATTAGAGGACTTCCCTTAAACTTGGATGTAGGATATTCGTGA
>JBBPYM010000227.1:0-6619 GCA_038199905.1 Chitinophagales bacterium
GATAAGGGTATTATCCAGAATATTCACCCCGCTATCACAGAAGAAGCAGATACCATCATCGACTTTCCCGGCTTGCATGTTTCGCCTGGATGGATAGACCTGTTCGCTAACTTTTGTGACCCAGGGTATGAATACAAAGAATCACTGGAATCAGGCTCCGCCGCGGCCATCGCGGGTGGATTTACCACTGTTATGGTTTTACCAAATACAAAACCGGTGGTAGACAACAAATCGCAGGTTGAATACATTATACAGAAGTCAAAGTCGTTACCCATAAACGTAATCCCTATAGGCGCCATTACAAAAAGTGCCGAAGGAAAAGAACTGGCTGAGATGTACGACATGTATAACAGCGGCGCAATCGCTTTCAGCGACGGACTTAGCCCAGTGCAGTCTTCCGGCATGATGGTAAAAGCGCTGCAATATGTAAAACCCTTTGATGGCGTAATCATACAAGTGCCGGATGACAAGAGCCTCGCACCGCAGGGACTTATGAATGAAGGTATCATGTCCACGCGGCTCGGCCTTCCCGGTAAACCAGTCATGTCTGAAGAACTGGCGGTGGCAAGGGATATAAAGCTGGCCCGGTATACTGATTCAAGGTTGCACTTTACAGGCATCACATCTCCCAAATCACTCGAGTATATCCGTCGTGCAAAAGACGGTGGTTTGAAAGTGACCTGCTCCGTTACTCCGCATCATTTGTTTTTTTGTGATGAGGACCTGTACGACTACGACACAAACCTGAAAGTAAATCCACCGTTACGTACACGTGAAGCCATGATGGCATTGCGCAAGGCTGTGGAAGATGGTACCGTGGACTGCATTACTACCCACCATGCTCCTCACGAATACGACAGTAAGGTCGTAGAATTTGAATATGCAAAGTACGGCATTACCGGTCTCGAGACTTGTTACGCAGTGTTGAAAACAGTGCTGCCGGAGGTGTCTGAACAACGATGGGTAGAACTGCTTTCTGTTAATCCTGCAACAATTTTTCGGCTGCACCGGCATGGCGTATCAATTAACACGCCGGTTGAGTTGACACTTTACCAGCCAGATGGTACATTTACATATCTTGAAAAAAATATAAAGTCAAAATCAAAAAACTGCCCTTTTATCGGCAAAGATCTTCATGGTCGGGTAGCGGGAATTTGCATCGGGGAATTTATCTTCATGAATCACTAATAAACTTTATTCGTCAAATGCAGACCAGGTCAAAATATTCTGTTGGATTACAATATGGCATAACCGGAGCTATTATTTGTTGCCTGCTGCTTTACGTTCGCTTTCGATTCTTTGCTACGAGTCCGCAGGCATTTGGAGGTTTTGCTATTACATCATACCTGTTCTTCCTGGTGTTATACTATTTCACAGGTTTGGCGCGCAGGAAACAGTTGGGCGGCGATGCTGACTTCAAAGAAATTTTCCAATCTATCCTGCTTGCGATCGTTTTAACTGAACTCGCTTATGCCCTCTTTAACTTTGTATACCTTTCTTATATTGAACCATCATTTTTTGATCGATTCTCGCGCACTGCCATAGTGAATTTTAAACAAGAAGGCTGGTCAGACGAACGAATCGAACTACAGATGGATAAACTAAAAGAGACCTATGCGCAACTTAGTCCTGTTAACGCGCTGAAAGGCATGGGCATGTGGATCGTCATAGACTGTATATTCGGACTTATATTTTCTTATACTTTGAAAAAGAAGCCAGTTTTACTGGAACAATCATAACTATTGCAATGGATCTATCACTGGTTATACCCTTATACAATGAAGAAGAATCACTGCCCGAGCTATGTGCATGGATCAAAAGAGTCGTGGATCAGGAACAGTTTTCTTATGAGATCATACTAATTGACGATGGCAGCACGGATGAGTCCTGGAATATCGTTGAATCACTTCGGTCTCAAAATAATTGTATCAAAGGCATTCGCTTACAGCGCAACTATGGAAAGTCAGCAGCGCTTAACGAAGGTTTTAAAGCCGCTCATGGTAATGTAATAATTACTATGGATGCAGATATGCAGGATAGTCCCTATGAAAGTCCGGCACTCTATAAAATGGTTAATGAAGATAAATATGACCTGGTAAGCGGCTGGAAACAAAAGCGGCAGGACCCACTGAGCAAAACAATTCCATCAAGGTTTTTCAACTGGTTTACCCGGAAAATAACGCATATTCAACTGCATGATTTTAATTGTGGATTAAAAGCCTATCGCAAAAAAGTAATTAAAAGCATTGAAGTATATGGTGAAATGCACCGCTATATTCCCGTGATCGCAAAATGGGCGGGCTTCAGAAAAATAACAGAGAAACCAGTGATACACTACGCACGCAGGTATGGCATTTCGAAATTTGGCTGGGAACGTGTTGTGAACGGTTATCTTGACCTGGCTTCCATTATGTTTGTGGGCAAATATGGCAAACGCCCCATGCACTTTTTTGGCTTGTTGGGCAGCCTTTTTATTGTGCTCGGCCTGGGAATGAGTACTTACCTGATCGTATCGAAAATTATCGACCCGCTGAACAGCCTTTCTAACCGCCCGCCTTTTTACCTGGCACTAACGTCCATGATCATAGGTACCCGATTATTTGTTACGGGGTTTGTGGCAGAACTGATCTCCCGCAATTCTCCCGGCAGAAATTTTTACCTGATAGAAAAAAGAATCGGCCTTGACTAATGTTAAACCAGGTACAAGCACAGTTGTAATATTAGGCCCGGCGCATCCTTTCAGGGGCGGCGGGATCACTACGTTTAACGAACGCCTGGCGCGAGAATTCCAGCACCAGGGATACAATACAACCATCTATAATTTTTCGCTTCAATACCCTTCATTTCTGTTTCCTGGCAAAACACAGTATTCAACAGAACCTCCGCCATCAGACCTGGTAATACTTTCCAAACTCAACTCTATCAATCCCTTTAACTGGTTAAATGTAGGGAACGAACTTAATAAAATAAAGCCCGACCTGGTGGTCGTACGGTTCTGGCTTCCCTTCATGGGTCCTGCACTTGGCACCGTACTGCGGATGGTGAAAAAGAATAAACATACCCGGATAGTAGCAGTTACCGATAACATTATCCCACATGAAAAAAGAGCTTTTGACCTGCCATTCACCAGGTATTTCCTGCATCCCTGTGATGCATTTATTGCTATGAGCGAACATGTTATGAAGGACCTTAAAAAGCTTGCACCTAACAAACCATCTTTGCAAGTATTGCATCCGCTTTATGATACATTCGGTGAACCTATATCAATGGCAGAAGCAAGGCGTAAGTTGGGCATCAATAAAGAAAATAAAGTGCTGCTTTTTTTTGGATTTATAAGAAAATACAAGGGCCTTGACATTTTGCTGGAAGCGATGAAAATTCTAAAAGATTCCCCTAAACCTTTACCAGGATTGAAACTGCTGATCGCAGGAGAATTTTACGAAGATTCAAAACTTTATGATGAAAGGATTGATCAACTGGGTATCAGGAGCAATCTTATTTTAAAAGCAACTTATATCCCTGAGAGTGAGGTTAAAGATTATTTCTGTGCCGCCGATGTGGTTGTTCAGCCGTACCGGGCTGCCACGCAGAGCGGCGTTACTCCCCTAGCCTATCATTTCGAAAAACCAATGATAGTTACTAATGTTGGCGCACTGGCAGACTACGTGCCGCATGAGAAAGCAGGGCTCGTATCAGAACCAACTGCCGCCGCCCTGGCCAAAGCCATAACCCGCTATTTTGAATTAGGCGAACAATTCTTTATTCCTCATCTTCGCAGCGAAAAGCACCACCTGTCATGGGTTAACCTGGTAAACAAAATCGTGGAGATAGGTTTGAAGAAAGAGGTATGAGGTATAGGGTATGGGTGTGCGTGGAATCACAGAAACACAAATTCATAAATGCAGAAGCCTTAGCTAATAGCTGGAGGTTGATAGCTGACAGCTGAAAATGATCTACAGAAGTAAAGCACCATTAAGAATCGGACTGGCCGGTGGCGGCACAGATGTAAGCCCATACAGTGACATTTATGGTGGAGCCATTTTAAACGCAACGATCTCACTTTATGCAAATGCTAATATCACTCCAATAGAAGAGAATGCAATCATTTTGCAGGCGCTGGACCGCAAGGAAGAATTCAGGTACGAATGGTCTCCCAATCTGGCCATTGATGGTGACCTCAATCTGCTAAAGGGCGTGTACAACCGCATTCAAAGAGATTACAGCCTGCCGCTGACAGGCTTTCATTTATCAACCTTCGTTGATGCGCCTGCAGGCTCCGGATTAGGCACATCCTCTACACTGGTAGTTGCTATTGTAGGCGCTTTTGCAGAAATGTTCCGCCTCCCACTGGGAGATTATGATATCGCGCACCTCGCCTACGAGATTGAGAGAATAGACCTGAAAATGGCGGGTGGCAGGCAGGATCAATACGCTGCCACATTTGGCGGAGTAAATTATATGGAATTTTTCAACGAAGATAAAGTCATCGTAAACCCATTACGCATCAAGCCTCAATATCTTTTTGAACTCGAAAATAACCTGTTGTTGTATTTTACTTCCACAAGCCGGGAATCCGCGAAGATCATTGAAAAACAGAGCAGGAACGTTGCTGATAACCAGGAGAAACCTATTGAAGCCATGCACCAGTTAAAACAACAGGCGCAGATGATGAAAGAGGCCCTGCTCAAAGGCAGGTTGCACGAAATTGGAGAGATTCTTGATTTCGGTCACCAGCAGAAACGCATCATGGCAGAAGGAATTTCTAATCCACTGATGGAAGAAATGTATGAAACGGCAAAAAGAGCCGGTGCCATGGGTGGAAAAATATCCGGTGCCGGTGGCGGTGGGTTCATGATATTCTACTGTCCTGATATTACAAAATACAAAGTCATGGAAGCCATGGCTCGATTCGGCGGATATTTTAAAAGGTACCAGCTAACTTCGCATGGACTGACAACCTGGAGTATTTAGCTATCAGCTATAAGCCGTTAACTTTCCACTTTCAGCCGAATTTACCATTGATAATAATGTTAAACACACTAATCAACTTATGTCCGACAAAATAAAGAGCCTTATTCAATCTTCAATAGATGTTAAAACCGATTTGTTAAATGATCCGGAGATGTTATCAAAAATGCAAAAAGTTGTTGATGTACTGGTAGCAGCCTTTAAAAACGGTAACAGGGTTTTTTTCTGTGGGAATGGCGGCAGTGCCGCAGATGCGCAACACCTTGCCGCAGAACTGAGCGGACGTTTTTACCTGGACAGGGAAGCGCTGCCAGCAGAAGCTTTGCATTGTAATACTTCGTACTTAACAGCAGTAGCAAATGATTATAGTTTCGACATGATCTATGCCAGGCTGATCAAAGGCATCACCATAAAAGGAGATGTGCTCCTGGGATTTTCAACTTCCGGAAATTCATCCAATATTCTAAAGGCTTTTGAAACAGCAAAAGAAAAATCAGTTGTGACAATTGGTTTCACTGGAGCAAGCGGTGGGGCACTAAAGTCGTACAGTGATTACCTTTTCAATGTACCCAGTACAGATACACCCCGCATCCAGGAATCTCATATTTTAATCGGTCATATAATCTGTCAACTGGTGGAAGAACAATATTTTTCACAATAAATCAATTACCTTTTCAACTCCTGAAATTTAGTGCCCGGTTAGTTATTCTGATAAGAAGTCCCACAAAAACTATAACATGATCAAAGAAGCGATAATCCTTGCCGGTGGCCTCGGCACCCGGCTCCGGGAGGCAGTGCCCGACCTTCCCAAATGCATGGCGCCCATTCTCGCAAAACCTTTCATCGGTTATCTTATAGACTATCTCCACCAACAGGGTATTGAAAAATTTATATTTTCCCTTGGTTATAAATTCACTATCGTTGAGCAATACCTTCGAACACAGTACGGAAATCTTCATCTCACTTTCAGCGTGGAAGAAGAGCCGCTTGGCACCGGCGGGGCAATAAAACTTGCTTGCACCAGGGCTACGGAAAAGTCGGTATTGGTATTGAACGGCGACACTTTCTTTAAGGTAGACCTGCAACAGTTTGCTGCGTTCCATAACACGAAAGATGCGGACTGTTCACTGGCCCTGAAGCCAATGGTAGACATAGACCGTTACGGACTTGTTGAACTCGATGATGACAACGCTGTAAGCAGTTTTAAAGAAAAACGGTATTACGAAAAAGGATTGATCAACGGCGGCGTCTATGCATTGCAGTCAGCAACATTTTTCCAGGAATCTTTTCCAGATAAATTTTCCTTTGAGAAAGATTACCTTGACAAATTTGCCTCTTCACGTAAATTATATGGTTTTGTGCAGGATCAGTATTTCATAGATATCGGTATCCCGGAAGACTTTGAACGCGCCCAAACCGAACTGGTATTAAATATTCACCTTGATGCTTGACCTACATAAAATTGATAAAACCTGGACCTTGTTTCTTGACCGTGATGGCGTTATAAATGTAGAAAAAAACATGGACTACATCTATGATTACACAGAGTTCAGGTTTTATGATGGCGTGCTGGAAGCAATCAAAAATTTGTCCCTAAAATTCGGCAGGATGATTATTGTTACCAATCAGCGTGGCGTGGGAAAAAAACTAA
>JBBPYM010000228.1:0-2173 GCA_038199905.1 Chitinophagales bacterium
GTAGTAGGTATTAGGTAGTAGGTAGTAGGTTGTGGGTGGAAGGTTGAATACTTCGTGTTGAACTCCAAACTCCAAACTTTAAACTTCAAACTATGAACAAACTCCTAACCCCTAACACCTAACTTCTAACTATCAAGCCTCATTCGCTGTCAACTTCGTGCTTTCTACTTCTATCAGTTTATCAATCTGCTGCTGTACTTTATACGCCATATCGTGCGTCGTATTTAAAATAAAACTGGCAGCGCCTTTGTAAATATTTTCCTGAAACTCAAAGGCAGTCAGGCTTTTAATGCGTACTCTTCTCCTGTTACAGATGTTGATCATGCGGTTTAATACATTGAAACCATTATCAGCAAATACATCTAAGGTGAAATCTCTATTCATTTGTATCATTTCTTACAATTATTAGATTAAAAATTAAGTATTAGGATTTTCTAAAATTATCTCACTAACACTAGCTCCGGTTGGGATCATTGGGAATACGTTATCTTCTTTTTCCACCTTTACTTCCAGGAAATAAGGGCCATCGTGGGCCATCATCTCTTCAATTGAGCTGATTAAATCCTCTCGATCTGATACTTTTTTTGCTTTGATCCCGTAGGCTTCACTTATTTTAATAAAATCAGGGTTGACCATTTCAGTGAAAGAATACCTGCTTTTGAAAAACATTTGTTGCCATTGCCTAACCATTCCTAAAAATTCATTATTTAAAACAACAATCTTTACAGGTATTTTATACTGAAAAATAGTTCCTAATTCCTGTAAGGTCATTTGAAATCCGCCGTCGCCGATGATGGCAATAACATCTCTGCCAGGTACTCCTGTTTTAGCACCCATAGCTGCCGGAAGAGCAAAACCCATAGTACCTGCGCCACCTGAAGTAACATTGGAACGAGGAATTTTAAATTCATAATATCTTGAAGCGACCATTTGGTGCTGGCCTACATCTGTTACGATCACAGACTCTCCTTTGGTAATTTCATTCAACTGGTAAATAACTTCAGCCATCTTTATTTCGTTGCAATCATTACGACAGTCTCTTTGAATGATCTTATCATATTCTTCCTTTTTTAAGGGACTAAAACTTTCGATCCACTCACTATGGTCAGCTTTTTCAATTTGTGCTGTTAAAAGAGGCAGGACTTCTTTTACATTTCCGTGAATTCCTACATCTGCTTTAATGATCTTATTAATTTCGGCTTTATCAATATCTATATGAATGATCTTTGCCTGCTTCGCATAGCGGTTAACGTCACCTGTTACCCGGTCATCAAAGCGCATACCTACTGCGATGAGTAAATCGCACTCATTTGTTTTAACGTTCGGAGCATAATTACCATGCATTCCTAAATAACCAACCTGGAGAGGATGTTCAGTTGGCATACAGGATAATCCAAGTAGAGTCAATGCTACAGGGATATTTGCTTTCTCTGCAAACTCAAGCAATTCCTTTGAAGCTTCGCTCAGTGTAACACCTTGTCCTGCTAGTATGTAAGGTTTCTTTGCTGCATTAATTAATAAAGCAGCATCCTCAATTTTTGTCAGATCTATTTTTGGAACAGGATGATAGGTTCTGATCTCTGTTACTTTTTCATAATCAAAACTGGTTTGCGCGATTTGAGCATCCTTGGTAATATCCACCACCACAGGTCCGGGTCTGCCACTTTGCGCAACGTAAAATGCTTTAGCAATGGTTTTACAGATGTCTTCTGGGCGGGTTACCTGTACATTCCACTTGGTTACCGGTACTGTAATATTCATCACATCTATTTCCTGGAAAGCATCCGTACCAAGTAAATGTGATGCTACCTGGCCGGTAATACACACTAAAGGAGTGCTGTCGATCATAGCATCTGCAATACCTGTAACGAGATTGGTAGCACCTGGTCCCGACGTTGCAAATACAACACCTGCCTTACCTGTTACACGTGCATAACCTTGTGCTGCATGCACAGCACCCTGCTCGTGGCGAACCAGGTAATGTTTAATTTTATCTGCATAACTATACAATGCATCATAGATCGGCATGATAGCGCCCCCCGGATAACCAAAAATTGAATCAACATTTTCGGCGAGCAAAGAAAGGATAACGGCTTCCGAACCTGATATAGGCTGGTTGAGTGATTTTTTAGATATTTCTTCAGTGGATTGTTGTTTTGTTGCTACCATAATA
>JBBPYM010000229.1:0-7566 GCA_038199905.1 Chitinophagales bacterium
ACATACACTTACGACAGGCGCAATATAAAACATGTGGTGCTTCAGGCGGTAAAATAATTGAATTTATTTATAGCTGATGCTGCAACAAATGCTCAAAAGTAACACGAAGGAAAAATATCAAACTGAAATTTTTCGTCTTGCTGCTGATGTCGTTCAAATTTATCCTGCTCAACAACTGGAATGGGTAAGCGCCACCGGCTCAAAAAATTTCCTTCAGCTACTAAGGAGTTCAGCGTAAATAAATACAGCGCCAAAGGTGACGGCACTACCTTGAATACAAAAAGCATCCAGCAAACCATTGATGCCTGCGCAAAAAGTGGGGGTGGGATCGTGACGTTCAAAGAAGGTGCCTGCGTAATGGGCGCTATTTTTTTAAAAGCAAATGTTCAATTAAGGATTGATACAAATGTATTGATCCTGGGTAGTGAAAAGCTGGCTGACTATCCCGACATTGACACCCGGATAGCTTGAATTGAAATGCGGTGGCCGGCGGCGCTGATAAACGTGATCAATGTAAAGAACGCAGCGGTTACAGGAAAAGGAATAATAAACGCCCGCGGTAAATTTAACTGGGACCTATACTGGAAAACACGAAAGGAGTATGACGCGAAAGGTCTCAGGTGGATCGTTGATTATGACGTAAAGAGAGTGCGCACGTTGCTGGTGCAGAATGCAGAAAACATAACCATAAAAGGCCTGACCTTCAAAAACGCAGGTTTCTGGACCGTTCAACTGTTGTATTCCAAATACATTACGGTCGATGGTGTTGTTATCCGCAACAATGAAGATGGAAGTGGCCCGAGTACCGATGGTATCGACGTTGATTCTTCTTCCTGGGTATTAATCGAAAATTGTGACATCGGCTGTAATGACGATAACTTTTGTCTGAAAGCGGGTCGCGATTGGGATGGTCTGCGCGTTAACATGCCAACAGAGTATGTCGTTATCAGGAATTGCATAGCCAGGCGTGGCGCGGGTCTTGTTACCCTAGGAAGTGAAACATCCGGTGGCATCAGGCATGTGCTGGCAACCGGACTTTATGCGAAACATACGGACAACGGGCTGAGAATAAAATCTGCCGCCACCCGTGGTGGTACTATTGAAGACATTTACTTTCAGAACACCGTAATGGATTCTGTTAATAACGCCTTCCAGTTTAACCTGAACTGGTACCCTGAATACAGTTACCAACCCTTCCAAAAGGATATGTTTACGATTCCATACCCGCACATTGGAAAGCAATGTTCACGCATGTTGATCCGCCTGAAAAAGGGATCTCTTATGCCAAAGATATCTTTATCAACAATGTGCAGGTAACCAATGCAAAAGCTGCGCTTATTGCTACGGGTTATTCAAATTCTTATCTAACAAACTTTGCCTTTACAAACAGCAGTATCAGCGCTGAAACAATGGGAGAACTTGAGTATACAAAAGACTGGAAATTTGAGAACTTTAAAATTACCATCACCAAAAAAGGAAAAGTTGTTAAACCAGGTGCAGTGGAAAATGAAGAGCGACTGAAATAAATAATCTAACAAACAGATGATTAACATTCTTAACCGGGAGGCGGCCATAATTACATCAAAACAGCAATTGTACTTATTTCTGGTATACGCAATTCCAAATTAACAATTTGAAAAATGTAACTCATCAAAGTGAATTGTAATTTAATTATCTTGTCCCCGAAGAATAACCGTTTTCTTAACTTAACACCAATAAAAAATGAATCGGATCAAAGTCGCAGTAGTAGGTACCGGTTTTATCGGGCCTGCTCATGTTGAAGCGCTACGACGCTTGCCAAATATCGAAGTTGCCGCCCTTTGTGAGGCCACCATTGAATTAGCGGAAGAAAAAGCGAAAGCTATGGGTATTCCCCGCTTTTATGTTTTTGATGAGCTGCTGAAGCAGGATGATATCACCGCTATTCATATATGCACCCCTAACTTTTTACATTTTCAACAGAGCAAGGCTGCCCTGGAAGCTGGTAAACATGTTATCTGTGAAAAGCCGCTGGCAAATAAAATAGAAGAGGCTGAAGAACTGGTTGCCCTCGCCAAAGAAACAGGACTGGTAAATGCTGTCCATTTTAACCTTCGGTATTATCCCCTTGTAAGGCAAATGAAAACGATGCGTGAAAAAGGCGATCTGGGTGATATTTACTCCATTATGGGGTCATATCTTCAAGACTGGCTTTTTTATAACACTGATTATAACTGGCGCCTGGAACCGGATAAATCAGGTGAATCCAGGGCAATTGCGGATATCGGATCACACCTGCTGGATGTTACGGAATACATCACGGGCCTCAGGATCACGGAAGTGATGGCGGATTTTTCCACCATACACAATACCCGCCTGAAACCGATGAAACGCGTAGAAACTTATTCCACCGAAACATTGCAGGCATCAGACTACCAGGAGATCCCGATCAATACGGAGGATCACGCCAATGTGATGCTGCGTTTCGACAACGGCCGCACTGGGGTAGTTACCGTGAGCCAAGTTTCCGCCGGTCGTAAAAATCGGTTAAACCTCGAAATCTCTGGCTCGAAATCAACTTTTGAATGGAACTCCGAAAAACCAAACGAAATCTGGATCGGTAAACGCGACGGCGCAAACCAGCAGTTGATGAAAGACCCTTCCCTTTTTTATCCTGAAGCCGTTAGTCTTATCAGTTTTCCCGGCGGACATAATGAAGGATTTCCGGATACTTCGAAACAATTATTCAAGGAAGTGTATGCGGCGATAGCAGCCGGCAAGCAACCTGAAACACCCACCTTCCCGACATTCGCTGATGGATTGCGGGAACTGATCATTTGCGAACGAATCATCGAAAGCCATAAAAAGCAGGCCTGGGTTAAGGTTTGATTTTGGGGGAAAATTGCCATGAAACGCAGGCTGAAAACATGCGAGTGACTAATAAGGTTAATAACCCGTCGGACTGTTTGTGTTTGGTTCCCCTCCTTTTGACGGCTACCGTTAGGATACAACTTTTTTTAATTTATGTTACAAAACCAGCGGCGCCTACATTTCTACCCACCTGACGTGCCGCTGGAACGTGGAATGCTGAACATAGAAACAACGCATATATTCATGCCTAAGCTCATCAGATGATCCGCTGTAATGAAAGACGGCCCCCATGTTTTGGTGATTGTGAAGTACCATTCACAAGCTCCAAGAGACCCCACCCCTTACATACAGTGTGATTATAAAGTCTCTTTCACAGTTCCGCAGGCCAGCATGGAACTTCCATAATACGGGTTTTTGATGGGCTTTTCAGCGCTCAACCAGGATGCTTTTTTCATGGGACAATAATCAACATAAATTTCGGACTCGAATTTAGTAGCCTTAAACAGCGCTATCATATTGTCGGACAAACCCTGGAAGGCAGCTCTCTGTTTCTCAATGTCTTTGTTTGCGGATACAGTTTTTGCAAAGCCGAGTAATTTTTCCCGGGTATCGTTCAAGGCAGTTTGCTCCTCTGTCGACAAAGTTTTCGCATCCAGCTCATTGATAGCCGTAACAAGTGTGTTCGCTCCCTTTGCTGCGCTGGTGGCATCACTTTTAACCAAGGCATTTTTAATGCTGTAATAATTGGTTAGCAAGGGAGAGAGGTTTGACTGTTTATCCTGGCTAAAAAGAGGCGCCGTGCTTATCAAAAGTGTTGTAATCACTAAAAAAACTGCAAATATCTTTTTCATAGTTGTATCATTTATTTGTGGAAATACCAGGTTGTAAAGAAAAGGTTGTTTTAATTAATTCTTTCCGCTTTATATCCGGCCTGCTGTAGGGATGCCACAACTGAGCTTTCACTTAATCCATTGCCTGGCGTAATAGTTAAAATCTTTTCCGGCGACGTAGTATCTACCTGCCAGTTATTTTCCCCGGCAGTCTTATCAAGGTAAGGCGTTACGGTTGCTATACATCCCGCACACTTAATATTTGTTTTAAATTTCATGTTTTCCATCTTAATTAATTTATACTACAAAATTACGGTAGGTAGCAGGGTTTGTTGTTATAAGATAAGGAGTGTAATTTATATAATTCTTGCCTGCTTTCCAACTGGTATCCTGCATGTTTGGTGACGGTGTTAAAGTCGTGTTAGTTTCAACCTTAGGCTATTGCTTACCACGCTTACGGAACTGAATGCCATAGCGGCCCCCGCAATCATTGGGTTAAGTAAAAACCCGTTAATAGGATAAAGCAGGCCCGCAGCAATTGGTATGCCTGCAAGGTTGTAAATAAACGCCCAGAAGAGGTTTTGACGGATGGTCCGAACCGTTTTACGGGATAATCTTAAAGCTTTCGGAATGCTGTTAAGATCAGAGGTTATAAGAGTCATTTTAGCAACATCCATCGCGATGTCGGAGCCGCGGCCCATAGCAATGCTAACATCGGCCTGTGCCAATGCCTGGGAGTCGTTGATGCCATCGCCGACCATGGCGACTATTTTGCCCTGCCTCTGCAGTTCGCTAATAAAACCGGCCTTGTCAGAAGGCATTACATCTGCTCTATACTGATCAATGCCTGCCTGCGCAGCAACTGCCGCCGCCGTGTGACTGTTGTCGCCGGTTAGCATGTACACTTCGATACCCGATTCACGCATTGATAAGATCGCCTCCCTGGAAGTTGGTTTCACCTTGTCTGCTATCCCAATGATCGCAACTGGCAGCAAACCCTCGCTAAAGACAACCACAGTTTTTGCTTCGTTTTGCATCCCTTCAACTTTCTCGATTAATTCCTGGTCAGGCACTATATCAAGTTCATTCAACAGCGCCAGATTTCCTATGCTATACCGCACTTGCTGGTGATAAGCAACGATCCCCATACCGGTAAAACTTTTAACCCCGGTCAGTTCTACCGGCAGCGGTTTTTCCTTTTCGAAATACTTTACAACTGCTTCCGCGAGCGGGTGTTCGGACTGCGATTCGATGGATCTAAGAATACCGCTTAGTAAAACCTTCCTTTCATCATTCAAAAATATCAAGTCGGTTACTTGGGGCCGTCCTTCCGTAATGGTGCCGGTTTTGTCTAACACCACCGCATTCACCCTGTGGGCGAGTTCCAGGCTCTCCGCATCCCTGATAAGGATATTGTTTTCCGCGCCTTTTCCCACGCCAACCATTATGGCTGTTGGCGTGGCCAGGCCTAACGCACAAGGACAAGCAATCACGAGCACTGTCACCGCATTCATCAATGCATGGGTGAAGGCGTTATCACCACCCAACACCATCCAGACCGTAAACGTTAGCAATGAAATGCCTATCACCACCGGCACAAAGATGCCGGCAATTTTATCAACCAGCTTTTGAACAGGCGCCTTACTTCCCTGCGCTTCCCGCACCATTTTTATGATCTGCGCAAGCACGGTGTCGCCGCCAACTTTAGCAGCTTCAAATTGAAAACTTCCTTTTTGGTTGATGGTGCCCGCGAATACCTTTTCACCTGTATTTTTTATTACAGGAATGGGCTCACCCGAAATCATACTTTCATCAACATAGGATTCGCCGATAGTAACAATACCATCAACAGGTATTTTTTCACCCGGTTTCACCAGGATGATATCTCCAACAGCAACCTTCGCGGTTGGGCGTTCCTCAGTGCGACCGCCCTCCAGCATCACCGTTACCGTTGCAGGCTGTAAACTCATTAATTTTTTAAGAGCGGACGAAGTACTGGAACTGGCTTTTTCTTCCAGCATTTTTCCAAGGGAGATGAAAACAATGATCACGGCAGCGGCTTCAAAATAAACATGCGGATGAACGCCCCGCTGGTGCCAAAAAGCAGGATATATTGTGTTAAAGGCGCTGAAGAAATAAGCCACACCGGTGCTTAAAGCCACCAGGGTATCCATATTGGCTTTGCCATGTTTAGCCTGCTTCCAGGCATTTATAAAAAAGTTTTTGCCAAAATAAAAGACCACTGGTGTGGCCAATACCATCATGATCCAGTTTCCATAGGGCAGGTTCATAAAAAACATCCCAATTATAACGATCGGCAGCGAGAGTACCGAAGACCAGATAGTTCTTTGCCTTGTTTCCTGGTAGCGATTTTTAATGGATTCTTCCTTAATTGTATCACTGTTTTCTGAGTCAATTACCAGGTCATAGCCTATTGACCGCACCGTATTTTGAAGATCAGTTTTAGTAACAACTGTCGGCTCATATTCAACCCAGGCGCTTTGATTCGGAAAATTTACACCAGCATCCTTCACGCCCTCAACCGATTTAAGCATGGATTCTACGCTTACCGCGCAAGATGCACAGGTCATTTCAAGAACCGGGAAAGTTTCTTTTGTTGTTGTAGCAATAACGGGAAGCTTTTTTGGAGTAACTGCGATTGTAGCGGGCATAAAAATTCATTTGTATAAAGTTCGCACAAGAGGAAGGCATCTGTGTTATAGGATGCAGGAGAAATTGTATATAATTTCAGAAATGGAGAATTTTTTATTCTCAAACCTTGTCCAAAGGCTTCCTGGTATTTTCTTTTAAAGCCCGAAACTGTGTGGGCGTTAGCCCGGTTTCTTTCTTAAATTGTTGGGAGAGATGTTGAACACTGCTATAACCCATCTGGTCGGCTATCTCGCTCAGGGTGAGCTCATCGTAGGTTAATAGTTCCTTAGCTTTTTCGATGCGTTGCAGGATGGTGAATTTTTCAATGGTGGTGCCTTCTACAGAAGAGAAAAGCGCTGAGAGGTAACTATATTCCTTCTGCAGTTTATCTTCTAAAATAGCCGAGAGTTTTAAGGTTAGAATGTCCTCGTTCCGGTGAATAAGCGTGATAATAACGTTTTTGATTTTCTCCACCAGCTGCGACTTCACATCATCCAGCAACTCAAAGCCAGCGGCAGTTAAATCATTTTCCAATCTTTCTAACTGTGATTTTGACGGTTCTGCGGTAAGTTCCACCTCGCCTAGTTGGACCTTGTCATATGCTATTTCTTCGTGTTGCAAGATCTCCTGCACCGCGGCAATACACCTATCGCAAACCATGTTTTTAATATGTAATTTCAACATTACGCTTACCTGTTTGGCGAAAGAATGCGGGTTGCATTTTGATTAGACGGCTGATCATATCTTAACAAAGGATAACTGCTTCTTTCGATGCCGATGCTGCCGGAGATAGAAAAAGTTTTTTCATCATTTACATACTGAAGTCCTAATTCTGCTCTTGAGTATATGCCGAAACTTCCTGTTTTAAAAGGGGATGTATTTTGATAGGATTTATTAGCATCGTTGGCAATAAAAGAACGGTTGAAGCTAACATATGCAGGTGTCGCGGAAATGCCTGCAAAAGCGTAAAGGTTATTTGTCAGGCGGCGATTTAGTTGCAAACCTATCGGCGCATAAATAAGATTTGTACTTCTGCCATTAGCAAAGAAAAAGCTGGTGGAAAGGCCTCCATATTTGCTCAATGACCATTTCTTAGCACTGCTGTCGTTCTGGTACATGTTATTCGCATATATTCCAGGGTATTTGTTGTTCATGAAAGTTCCCGGTGCAAATGACTGCGCCTTCAAAGCGGTAAAGGAGAACATTATGGTAACTATAATAAAAGTTCGCATTG
>JBBPYM010000230.1:0-11840 GCA_038199905.1 Chitinophagales bacterium
AATGATGACTATCAACATAATGTTCCGGGTATTGAGCATACAGGTTCAAGCCACTAAGTGCGTTGAAAAAAGAATACTTAAAAATGAGGTAATTATTCATTGACCCCTCACTTATGTTATTGAATGTAATAAGAGCTGCTATTACTATCCAGCAACATAAAACTATGAAGGGCTTATTCAAAAGCCACTCGATCAGGCAAAACAACCTTCTTTTAACCATTAGTGCAGTTTTACAACCCCGGGTACGATTAACGTATAAAGTAGAACACTAAGATGGAAAGGTTTAACGTAAAACGGTTAAAGAATTGTTAAAAATGATTGTTTAGTGTAGCGTGTAGCTGTCAGCATTCAGCGATCACTATTGGCCCAACTGAGTAGGGAGGGAGCGTTATAATATCTATAACTCTTTGATTAACTGTAACTGTCAGGATAGTGATTTACCAGCTTAAGACTGCAGATTAAAGGTATATAATTCGAGCTTTAGCTGACGGCTGATAGCTGATAGCTTTTGACTACAAATCAACCGTATCATAAACTACTACCCGCTTCCAAAGATGCTTGCATTCCTCCACGAACTTCAGATGTATGGGATCTGTTTGATAACTGGCTTCATCTTCTTTTGTACTAAAAGTGAGAAGCCAGGAAATTGCGTAGGAGCGATCTACCACATCGCGGTTTGTACCGGCAGGCTTTCCGATATGTGAAGTTTTGATGGTAGTAACTTTTGTTACTTTCTGCAAACCTGCAATTAGCGCATCCTTGTCTTCAGCATTATCTGGATTATTCAACCAAAAATACACGTGGTGTATGAAAATGTTACTTTCAGGCATTATTTAGAAGATTTTGTCGCAAATGTAAGTATACTGAGTTGAATCAGGTTTAACGGTCAGGCAAAAAATGCATTGATCATTTCATCCGTAAGTTTCCGATCATGCCTGGTCCAGATAGCATTAGGTGGTGGAAACTCATGCCTGTTATACGCGCCGTTGTTGGCAAAGTCAAATACAGCATGGCAATAACCATTAAGGATCAGTCCGCATTTAGTCCAGTCTGTAGACCAGATGATGCTGACAGTAGCCGGCCTTTCATCGGCGCCGATGCTTTCAACATCGTAAATGAGCAGCATATCCAGGATACGGAGCTGGCCGGTAATTTTATCTGTTTCAGCACCATAGAAATAACCCGTCTCGGTATCATCTTCAAAAATTACCTGGAAATTATTTTCAGAAGAAACACTTTTGATTACAGTTTCGTCGCCGATAATTATTACTTTTTCTTTTAAAAGGTATCCTTTCATTGTTATTGCTTGAGGGATGTATTCAGCCAGTCAAGAATGCCAGCGTAGATTTTGGCTGCCACAGCCTTGTGAAATTTTGGATCGAGTATCTTTTTCTCGTCTTCTTTATTACTAAGGAAAGCCACTTCTACCAGGCAGTTCGGATAATCAGTAGGGCCGCTAAGTGCAAAATTAAAATTGCCCACGTTGCCATATTCTTTTAGTTTCAAAGTAAGCATCTGTTTAAGTATCGAGACACTCAATGGGCGAAAACCGATATAACGGTAATAAGTACTCGTTCCCTGGATAGAATCTACCGAGGAAGAATTCAGGTGGATACTGATCAGCAAGTCAGGATTGTATTGCTTTAACATATCAATCCGTTCGGGCATACTAAGTGAGGTGTCTTTTGTTCTTGTCATATAAACACGTTGGGCGCCGGCTTTTTTGAGGGTAGCCTGTAATTCCTTTGCCAAGAGTAAAGTGTAGTTCTTTTCCAGCTTATTAGAATTAACCCCTGCGGCCCCGCTATTTGTGCCGCCATGGCCTGCGTCGATGGCTATCTTTAAAGTCTTTATGTTCAACATTACCGGTTGACGCTTAACGCGAATTACCAAACGTTTTCCTGCTGAATCATAATATAATGTATGTCCCCAATGCTGTGCATGTTTCAATTCAATAGTAGCGCGCAGCACATCATCTTCTAATTGTTCGTAATAAGCATTTGTAATCTCTTTGGTGGTGTTGAGTTGAGTGATCCAGTTCGTATTGCTTGTAGCGCCGAATATGTCAACCACTATTTTTGAAGGACTAAGCTGTTGCTGGCTTCTGTAAGGCAACTTTTCATCGAGGCTGATAGTTACATAATCAAAAGCACTGTCACCATATACTTTCCAACTGCCGGAGAGGTGATAAGGTTGTTCCAATTTGCCTGGCAGAAAGCGAGTGCTCTCTTTTGCGATGTAAGCAGAATGATTTCTTGACAGTTGCACTTTATAATCCGTCAGGGAGGAGTCTACAACTTTTAAAACAATGTTTGAATCAAGGTAGGTCATTTTCGCCCCACCAAGCCTGTCATCACCAAGACCATATTCAAGAAAAGAAAGTTTGCCGGTAGTTTCCACAAGAAAAGACTTTTTGTTTATGTCCTGTGCAGTGGAAACCATCGAGAACAGGGTTACAAGGATCAGGAAAACAATTTTCATTAATTGAAGATAGAGTAAATACAACTGAGCCGCGAGGCCGGTTCAAAAAACAAAATCCCGGTGCTGGCACCGGGATAGATCAGGGACAGAGCCCCTCTCATGTGTGAGGTTAGCTGACCTGGTTTCAAGTTGTAAAAACTGTGAATTAAAAAGGAGCCTTGCCAGTTGGCTTAAACAGGGTACTTATTATCGCTTACAAGTTTCGCGCTAATCCTTCTTCTCGCTTCTTTACTATTGAACGAATCAACTTTAGTAAATCTTTTCAGGCCCAGTAACATCATACGCAGTTCATCTCCTTCTGCGAATGCGTTAATGGCGTCTTTTCCGGATTTATTGATCCTGTCTGCAGCATCATAAATATACGTGCGAACTATGTCCAGTTCAAAACCGGTGGCTTCCTCGCCACGCTGGTCCGCCAGCTTCATAGCTCTTAACAATGCGCTTTCAGCATTAAAGGTTTCTATAGCCATATCCGCGATGTTCATAAGAATCTCCTGTTCACTTTCAAGTTTAGCCATTAGCTTTTGCGCTGCCGCACCTGCAACCATAAGGATAGATTTCTTGAAGTTCCAAATCGTTTTCATTTCTTTTGCAAACAGGGTTTCTTCGCCGCCGCCAAAATCAGGAATGGACATCAATTCTTTGGCTACTGACATTGCCGGCCCCATAATATCTAACCTTCCTTTTAATGCCCGCTTCAAAACCATGTCTACTATTAACAGGCGGTTGATCTCATTAGTGCCCTCATAAATGCGGTTGATTCGACTATCACGATATGCTTTTGAAATAATGTACTCATCGCTATAGCCATTTCCACCATGGATCTGAACGCCCTCATCTACCACAAAATCCAGCACTTCGCTACCATATACTTTAAGCATGGCACATTCTATAGCATACTCTTCTGCTGCTCCCAACGACGCTTCATGGAAGGGTTTTCCGCTGTTGACCAGTTCCTCCTCTTTAAGATCTATCCATTTGGCCACCCTGTACAAGGCGCTTTCGCAAACCCACATCCTGATGGCTATTTCAGCAAGTTTGTTTTTAATTGCGCCGAAATTAACGATAGAGGTTTTGAATTGTTCCCTTTGAATAGCATACTGAAGCGTTGTATCAGCAGCTCTTTTTGAACCTCCCATAGCAGCCGCACATAATTTCAAACGGCCAATGTTTAGAATATTAAAAGCGATTATATGCCCTTTGCCTATTTCTCCCAATACATTTTCTACGGGTACTTTACAATCCTGGAAATACAACTGTACAGTAGAAGAACCTTTGATTCCCATCTTATGTTCTTCAGGCCCCTGCGTAAATCCTTCAAAACCTCTCTCGATGATAAAAGCAGTAAACTTATCACCATCAATTTTAGCAAATACCGTATAAACATCCGCAAACCCGCCATTTGTTATCCAGCATTTTTGACCATTGAGAAGGTAGAATTTTCCATCATCGCTTAACCGAGCCGTGGTTTTTGCACCGAGCGCATCACTTCCACTATTAGGTTCTGTTAAACCGTAAGCGCCTTTCCATTCGCCACTGCCAAGTTTCGGAATATATCTCTCTTTCTGTTCTTCTGTACCGAAATATAAAATGGGCAGGGTGCCAATGCCCGTATGCGCGCTAATTGCAACGGAAAAAGAAAATCCGCCTCCCAGCCCTTCATTTACCAGGGTTGAGGTGATAAAATCCTTGCCTAATCCGCCATATTGTTCAGGCAGTGAAACAGATAATAAACCTTGTTCACCCGCTTTATCCATTAATGAAGGCATCAACCCCGCCTCCATCTTGTCAATCCTGTCAATTACCGGAATCACTTCTGTTTCGAGGAACGACTGGCTCATGTTCTTTACCATTAGCTGCTCTTCATTATAATCTTCGGAGATAAAAGTGTCAAAAGGAGTGCTTTCCTTGATCAGCCACTCAGCGCCTTTGTTCACTACCTGGTTGTGTTGAGAAGTGGTACTCATATTTTAAAGTTTATTATTAACTGAATTAAAGTGATAGTAAGTTGATTTTGAAAGATGTTACTTGAGATTGTCGTAAACTATTTGTAATACTTCTTTGGCTATATCAATCTTGTCCACGGGTACGTTTTCAAGCGCTTCATTCAACGTTTGATTGGCAATTTCCATACTCTGTTCCTGCAACTTCCTGGCATCGTCGGTCAAAAAAATAATATTCACCCGGCGGTCATGCCTGGAAGGCGTTCTTTTAACCAATCGCAGTTTTTCAAGGTTATCTACCAACCTGGTGATACTTGGTTTATCCCTGAATGTTGCATTACACAACTCCTGCTGGCTGATACCATCCTGTTTCCATAGATGATACAAAACACTCCATTGTTCTATTGTGAGATTTAATCCTGCCTGGTTGAATTTTTTCTGTAGTCTTCGGGCTATCGCTGTTGATGCTTTGCCAGTTATAAAACTGTATAACTCGCCTCGTTTAAATTGGTTGTTTGGCATATAGTTAGTTATGCAACTATCAAAGATAATGAAAGTTCTGATATTCTTAGCTTGCAGAAGATATTTTTAACTGTCTTATATGCTGCTTTGGATCTCGCTGTACGAAATCTCATTTATTATTTTATCTTTAGCTTTAATATCTCCTAATTATCCTTTCTGTAATTCCGACCCCTCCCCAGACTTAACACCATTTTTATTTAGCAGGGCTCAAAAACTTATCACATGAATTCAATTTTAATCAGGAGCATCTTTTTTTGCGTTTTTGCATTGGCGGTATCGCCCCAACTTAGGGCACAGAAGAAAATGCTGGTTTTAGGATCATCCACTTCAACCTGTATTTTCGGACCATCATCGTATGATAGCTGTTATCTTTCCAGGTTACAGAAATATTACCGGGATAGAGGAACTATATTAACCATTGATAACCGAGCTGTAGGCGGAGATAACGTTTATTATGGAATGCCGATTACGAACACCCCGCCGCCCCCCGGCAGAAATAGTCCGCGTCCGTACAATAATATTACTGATGGGCTTGCAGAAAACCCAGACATTGTATTGATCAATTACCCTTCTAACGGGTATGATTATTTTTCCGCTGACGAAGTAATGGCTTGCCTGCGCACTATCAAACAGGTTGCCAATGCGGCAGGCAAACCCTGTTATGTTACAACTACCCAGCCACGCCAGGACCCTGAAACTTTTAGAACTCAGGTTGTAAGGCAAAGGATGTTCGAATTAAAGGAACGCATAATTTCAGAATTTGGCGCCTATGCCATTAACTTCTGGGATGGCGTGGCCAACCCTGCGGATTACACGATTATGGATAGATATAATACGGATGGTGTACACCTTAATAATTCCGGTCACCACCTTTTATTTGAGCGTGTGCTGGCCAAAAACATTATACCTTCTGTTGACAATACCCGTCCTTCTGTTCCCGAAAATATGAGGGTGGTCTCAACAGGAAGTGCATTTGTTAGTCTTGCCTGGAACAGTTCAACGGACGATGTTGGAGTGCGCAGGTATCATGTTTATGTCAACAATGAGGAAAAAGCAGTTACAGAACAAACAACTTATACCTTTAGCAACCTATTGCCAAACTCTACGAACTACTATTCAGTAAGTGCAGAGGATTTTGCAGGTAATATTTCTGAGTCCTCTCCGCAAGTTGCAGCAACGACCACTGAAAATGGTATCGGGAAAGGCCTCAACTACAAATACTTCCAGGGAAGTTGGGATGTTTTGCCTGATTTTAAAGGCCTGGAGCCGATTAAATCGGGAATAAGCGCAAATCTCGACCTTGGCCCAAGAGACCAGAATGATAATTATGGATTTCTTTGGGAAGGATACATTAATATTCCGACTCCCGGTGTGTATACTTTTGAGCTCGTGTCTGATGATGGCAGCAAGCTTTACTTTAATACTGCGTATGGTCAGAACGCGACTGCACTGGTTAACAATGACGGGTTACATGCCGCTCAACCAGTTTCTAATTCAGTTAACGTAAACACCGCAGGACCCTATCCTTTTGCAATTGCATTCTTTGAAAAAGATGGCGGCGAGCAAATGCAGGTTTACTGGAGCGGACCAGGCTTCTCACATCAACTTGTTCCTGACGATGTGTTTTCCACACAGCCCGTGACTACAGGGAACGGTCTAACTTATAAATATTACGAGGGCGACTGGAACACATTACCCGATTTCAGTACGCTGACACCGGTTAAAACGGGCACTATGCCTTTTGTAGATCTGTTTCCAAAAACCGGGGAAGATTACTATGCATTTCTTTGGGAAGGATATCTTAAAATTCAAACTCCCGGCCTCTACACCTTTGAACTGGTATCGGATGATGGCAGCAAGTTCTACTTCAACACGCAATATAGTTTCAATGGTAACGCATTGGTAAATAATGACGGTCTGCATGCGGCCCAACCAGTTTCGAATTCAATTAATATCAATGCGGCAGGTTCCTATCCCGTCGCGATTACTTTCTTTGAAAAGAACGGCGGCGACCAGATGCAGCTTTACTGGAGTGGACCGGGATTTTCACGTCAACTTATTCCTGGTGAAGCGTTTACTAACCAGGGATCTGCGCCAGCAGCACCCTTAAGATATAAATATTATGAAGGCGACTGGAACAGCCTGCCTGATTTTAACGCGCTTCAACCGGTAAAACAAGGTTCAGTTAGTAATATTGACCTTGCGCCAAGGAATCAGAACGATTATTTTGCATTCCTGTGGGAGGGCAACATAAAGATTCCGTCCTCAGGTACTTACACTTTTGAACTTGTGTCTGATGATGGAAGCAAATTCTATTTTAATTCATTCTACAATTCAAATGCAACGCCGCTCGTAAGCAATGACGGTTTGCACGCCGCGCAGCCAGAGTCGGGTTCAATGTTTATCAACGCCGGCTCATACCCCTTTGCAGTTACCTTCTTTGAAAAGACTGGTGGTGAGCACATGGAACTATTCTGGAGCGGACCGGGAATCCCTCGGCAACTGGTGCCCAATGCTGCTTTCAGTCAGCCAGCATCCTTTGCCAACGATTTCAACCTGCAGTCTTATGAAAATCCTGCAACAAATGTCACCGTACAAAGGCTAATGTCAAGCCCTGGTGTTGACAAGAAAGTATTTGCTTATCCGAATCCTTTCAGGCAAACCTTTGATATAAGCTTTTATAATACAAACGGTAATAATAGCATCAGCGCGGGTCTGTATGATCTTTCAGGAAAGCTTATACGCTTACAGAACTATAAGAATGTACCCGGAGGCTCCAATACATTGCGGTTTAACCTGGCAGGTCAACAGCAGATTGCTGCCGGTAGTTATTTCTTAAAAGTAGATGTAAATGGAATACCCAATAAAGTAATCAAGCTGGTGAAATCAAAAGATTAGAAGGTTCATCATTAAGTGAGGAGGCGCTAAGAATCACAAATACCAATTTGTGTAATTTAGTGCCTTCGCGCTTTTACATTAACTATGACAACTTCGTTTATCCAGTACGGCATATCACGGATACATTATTCACACTACGGGAATGGTGCAAACACGATCGTCTGCCTGCATGGATACGGTGAAAATGCCAGTTCTTTCACATTTTTACATGAACATCTGCCCATGGGTTATAGAATGATAGCAATTGACCTGCCTTATCACGGCGATACACTTTGGAAAGAAAAGCGGGAATTTACCCATGTTGACCTGATGTATATTTTGGAGGAAATAATGAGGGGGCTGAATATAAAGGAGAGAAATTTTTCAATTATGGGTTATAGCCTGGGTGGAAGAATTGCACTGAGCCTCCTCGAGCACAACCCCGCGCGCATCTTCAAAATAGTGCTACTGGCACCTGATGGAATGAAAGTGAATTTCTGGTATTGGCTGGCAACGCAAACGTATTTAGGCACCCGATTGTTTCGCTTTACCATGAAAAAACCCGCATGGCTTCTCCTCTCTTTACAATTTGCTGATCGGTTTAAATTCGTCAACAAAAGCGTTACCAAATTTACCAGGGTTTACGTGGGTGATGCAACGGCACGAATGGAGCTGTTCAATCGCTGGATCTGCCTGCGCAGGTTCAAACCTGAGCTGAAAAAGATTCATGACATCATTCTTCAAAAAAAAATCATTGTCAAGATCCTGTATGGCAAACATGACAGGATCATACTTTCAAAAAGAAGCGAAGATTTTCGCGAAGGATTGAACGGATTATGCGAAGTGGTATTAATTGACGCTGGTCACCAGCTACTGCAAAAAAAAAATGTAGCGATAATTAGCAGCATGCTTACAGTTTAAGTTCTATATTTTTACGCATTGTAACGATCTGCGTTGTCATTGACCTATCACAAAATAATTGAGCTGCCTGGTGAGCCTGGCGGCAAATAGCAGAACCAAGAATGTACATCCTTTTTTATATTACTGTCGGGTTGTTGATGATCTATGCCGTGCTAATTGGCTACTATCACAACGCCTGGAACAAAATACCCATATTCGGTCCAATAAACTATGAGGGCTTTACCGGCACAACGATGATAACCGTTATTGTACCGGCACGTGATGAGGAAAATAATATTGGCAAATGCCTTACTTCTTTGGCGCGTCAAACCTATCCAAAGGAGTTGCTTGAAATCATAGTTGTAAACGATCATTCAACGGATGCTACGGAACAGATAGTAAGAAATTTCCCTGCGACAAATATCAGGCTCATCAACTTGTCGGATCATACCGGAGGAAAAGCACTCAATTCCTATAAAAAGAAAGCCCTTGATGTTGCCATTGCCGCATCCGTTGGTGAACTGATTGTTACGACAGATGCGGACTGCACTGCTTTGCCCGACTGGATCAGGTGCCTTGCCGCCTTTCACCAACAATCCAAAGCGGTATTCCTGGCAGCGCCCGTAAAAATTGTAAACAGCCGTTCAGTTCTTTCCATTTTCCAGTCCATTGATTTTTTAACACTGCAGGGAATTACTGGTGCATCTGTTTCAGCAAAGTTCCATTCAATGTGTAACGGCGCCAATCTTGCTTACGAAAAAAAAATGTTTTACGAGGTGGGCGGCTTCCAGGATATTGATAATATTGCTTCAGGCGATGATATGCTGCTGATGCATAAAATTGTAAAAAAATATCCAGATCGGTTCTTCTTTGTAAAAGCGGAAGCTGCGATTGTGTCCACCCAACCAGCAGTTACCTGGAGGTCATTCCTGCAACAACGAATCCGGTGGGCCAGCAAGGCAGACAAATATGATGATAAAAGAATTTTTTTTGTGTTGCTGATGATTTACCTGCTTAATTTCTTAATGCTTGTATTTCTCCTGGCGGGCTTGTGGCAGCGAAGCTGGATATTTTTCTTCCTGGTACTGCTGGCAAGTAAAACAATCATTGAATACGGTTTCATCCAAAGAGTAGCAACGTTTTTTAAGCAACAACAACTGATGGTGTATTTTCCGTTTTTACAACCCTTACACGTCATATACACGGTGGTGGCAGGTTGGCTCGGCAAATTCGGAACCTATGAATGGAAAAGCCGGAAAGTGAAGTAATATAAAATCAGTATTTTACAAGAGATGTCCGCTCAAGAGAATTCTATACAAAAAGCCACCTGGCGCAAACTGAAGAAAAACAAAGCAGCCATTTTCGGTATGATGATTATTTTAATCGCTGTGATCCTGGCTATTTTCGCTTACCTGCTAGCACCTGATGCATCCCCGAATGCTAACCGGATGATCGTGGAAATTGGCGGGCAAAAGCCCGGTACAAGCCAGATGTTCCTCAAAGACAAAAAAGAAGGACCCGTGGAAACCGTAAGTTTTTTTGAGCGCCTGCTATATGGACAGGATGAATCCGTTCATTTTATACCCGTTAACAGCTATAAAATAAAAGGCGATTCAGTGATTGTTGAAAAATACATCGATGAGGGAGTGCAGGATACTGTCCGCTATCCCGCGAGTTATTTCCAGGAAGACGTTAACAATTACTTCGTTACAAAAACATCCTGGTTAGGTACAGATAAATACGGGCGGGACATATTGAGCAGGCTGATCGTTGGCATAAGGGTGAGCCTGAGCGTGGGCCTTATTGCCATAACCATTTCTTTAACGATTGGTATTGTTTTGGGAGCCCTCGCCGGATACTTTCGGGGATGGGTAGACGATATCATAATGTGGTTGATAAATATCATTTGGAGCATCCCAACATTGTTATTGGTATTCGCCATCACGTTGTTACTGGGAAAGGGGTTCTGGCAGGTATTCATTGCCGTTGGACTAACCATGTGGGTGAGTGTGGCCCGTATCGTACGCGGCCAGGTATTAAGTGTGCGTGAACTGGAGTATGTAGAAGCAGCCAGGGCGTTGGGTTTTAACAATAGCCGCATCATCTTCAGGCATATTTTGCCCAACATTTTAGGGCCGGTGCTGGTGGTAGCCGCGTCTAACTTCGCGTCTGCCATTGTTATAGAAGCCGGTCTCAGCTTTCTAGGTGTAGGTGTTCAACCCCCGCAGCCCAGTTGGGGACTTATGATAAAGGAAAATTATAATTTTATCATTACGCACAATCCCATGCTCGCCCTCGCCCCCGGCTTCGCGATTATGTTGCTGGTGCTGGCGTTTAACCTGCTGGGTAATGGGTTGAGAGATGCGTTGAATGTGAAGTAGCTATCAGCTATCAGCTATCGGCTATCGGCTATCGGCCTGCGGCCTTTGTCTTAACCATGTAAGAAGCCAATACTCATAAGATATATCAATGACACAATGAAATTGTTTTAAAACTCACAAGGCGAAGAACGGCTGATAGCTGATAGCTGACGGCTGAGAGCTATTTCCTCGAGTACTTATAATTCCCCGTCCATTTATTTGATGAAGAGGAGACCGAGCTTACGGTAATTTCCACGATGCACGTCACACTTGTTGGTGTGCCGGTGATCGTAAAATCCGTTGTGGCGGTTGTTGATGTTTTTGATTGGGTAAAAAAGTTGACAGTGCCTCCGTCTGGTTTTGCGGTTACATCTATTTTAACGCCACGGGCGGGCATCGCGGATGTAACGGTAACCCTTAATGGAAAATCTGGTCCGGGTGCCGCGGCTTCTACGTGGCCGTTGGCTATGGGAACTGTTTGTATTACAAGGCTTTCCTCGTTCGCGTTACCGCCTCCAGTTCCCTTCTGGCAAGCAATTGTTCAAAGGAGGAATATTAAACAAGTTGATAATAATAATTGTACAGGCAGTTTCATGTAATGCGATTAAATTTTCCGGGGTAAGTGATAAAGTTACTACATCCATGGAAAAAGGGTGAAATAAAACAACGCATTCCTGTTTAATCTATTGTTACCTGTACGTTGCGGTTAAAGCTCTCTTCCAGGGAGATGAATGTTTCGGTGCGTTCAATTCCCCTG
>JBBPYM010000231.1:0-4858 GCA_038199905.1 Chitinophagales bacterium
ATCATTTTTCTGCCGGGTTCGCCAAGCGAAAAATCTTATACATTTAAACACTTATGAAACTTTCCCAGTTCAAATTTGATTTGCCTTTAAACCTTATCGCTCAAAATCCTGCTAAAAAAAGAGAAGACAGTCGCATGATGGTGGTTAACCGCCAGACAGGACAGATGGACAACAAACACTTCCGCGATATTCTTGAATATTTTGAAGACAAAGACGTTTTCGTTGTAAACAATACTAAAGTCTTCCCTGCACGCATGTATGGAAGAAAAGAAAAAACAGGTGCTAAAATCGAGGTGTTCCTGTTGCGCGAACTGAACAAACCCAACCGTCTTTGGGATGTGATCGTAGACCCCGCCCGTAAAATCCGTGTAGGCAACAAACTATATTTTGGCGACAGCGATGAACTGGTAGCAGAAGTTATCGACAACACAACCAGCCGCGGCCGCACCATCCGTTTTCTCTGGGATGGCACCGACGAGGAGTTCCGACAGATGCTGGAACTTTTAGGTGAAACCCCGCTGCCTAAATACATCAAAAGAAAACCTGACGAAGAAGATAAAGAACGCTTTCAAACGGTTTACGCAAAACACGAGGGTGCCGTTGCCGCGCCAACAGCAGGTTTACATTTCAGCCGTGAACTGATTAAACGTCTTGAAATAAAAGGTATCCGTTTTGCCGAAGTTACCCTGCACACCGGGCTGGGAACTTTCCGCCCGATCGAAGTAGAAGACCTGAGCAAGCATAAAATGGATGCTGAATATTATCGCATAGAAGAACACGATTGTAAAATCGTCAATAAGGCTAAAGTAGAAGGTAAACGCATCTGCTCTATCGGAACCACCACCATGAGAGCCATCGAATCTTCCTTCACCGCCGAAAAGTTATTAAAACCTTCCGAAGGCTGGACAAACCATTTCATCCATCCCCCCTATAAATTTAATATCGCAGATTCACTGGTTACCAATTTCCATTTACCAAAAACAAGCTTGCTGATCATGACATGCGCCTTTGCAGGTTACGACCTTGCCATGGAAGTATACAAAAAAGCAATAAAAGACAAATACCGTTTCTTCAGTTATGGTGATGCAATGTTGATTATTTAAAAGGTGCTAAATGAGCTTTCAGCTTTCAGCTATCAGCTATCAGCAGATATCCCGTGGCAGTTAAACAGACGAACTGAGGTCAGGAATATATCGTCTGCATATTTATTCGACTAAGCATTAAAGCGATATCTTTTTAGAGTGCTATATGAGCTTTTTGCTGTCGGCTATCAGCTTTCAGCTATCAGCAGATATCCCGTGGCAGTGAAACTGACGAATTGAGTCTGGAAAAAAAATATCGTCCGGATATTTATTTAAACTGAGCATTAAAGCGTTATCTTTTTTAATTATTTAATAGTCTGTTACATCAGCTGATAGCTGACGGCTGACAGCTGACAGCTTACTATGAAACAACTATTGCTTGCCTTCTCACTTCTAATGATCAGTGCCTTGATGTACGCCCAGGATACCTTTCCGCTGTATAAAGCCGGCATTCCGAATTCCAAACCTGCGCCGGACCAGGAAGTTACCCTTATCAGGGATGCCAAACACATCAACATCAGCAAGATCTCTATACCCACTCTGTCTGTTTACCTGCCTTCCCCGGAAAAGGCCAATGGAACGGCTATTATAATCTGCCCCGGTGGTGGTTATGTAAATACTGCAATAGGACATGAAGGCTTTGAAGTGGCCAAAACATTGAACGAAATGGGCGTGGCTGCGTTTGTACTCAAGTACCGCATCCCGAACGATTCAACGATGGTTAACAAAGAAATCGGTCCCTTACAGGATGCGCAGCGAGCCATCCAGATCGTTCGACAACGCGCCAAGGAATGGAAAGTCAATCCTTCCCGCGTAGGCATACTCGGCTTTTCCGCAGGTGGACATCTTGCTTCTACTGCCGGCACCCATTTTACAAAAGCGATTATTGACAATAAAGACAGCACTAACTTAAGACCCGACTTTATGGTTCTGCTTTATCCTGTTATTAGTCTTTCCGACAGCATGGCCCACATTGGATCCCGTAACCAACTGATCGGCAAAACCCCTACCCCGGAGAAAATCAGGGAATACTCAAACGACCTCCAGGTGACTGCGCAAACACCACCCACGTTTTTAGTACATGCAGGTGATGAAAAAGGAGTGAAAGTACAAAACAGCATAAACTTCTACCTGGCGCTTCAAAAAAATAACGTACCTGCAGAATTGCATGTTTATCCCAAAGGCGGTCATGGTTTTGGCATGGACAACGCTTCTACCAAAGATCAATGGATAGAAAGATTAAAGAATTGGCTGGATATGAATGGTTGGCTCGAAAAATAGCGTTCTTCCGACCTTATCGCCTTACCTGCCGTCTACCTCCGGTTTCACTAACTAAAATCTCGTCCTATTCCAAATCGAACAGCCCTTTGTTCAGGAGTTGTAAAGTTTGAGTTTTGTATTCCGAAGAAATCAACAGGGATATATTGTGCCTGCTGCCTCCATAACTTACCATGCGCACCGGGATCGGCGCCAGGGCGTCAAATATTCTTTTCAACACATCTTTAGTTTGTGAGATCTCGTTACCGACGATGGAAATGATGGTTTGGTTTTCATCAGTATCCACAGTTCCTAATGATTCCAGCTCGTTCATTATCGCTTTCAAATGCGTGGAGTTATCAATAGTTAAAGAAACTGCCACCTCGGAAGTAGTGATCATGTCTATGGGCGTGCGGTACTTTTCAAAAGCTTCGAATATTTTTCGCATAAAGCCATAGGCCAGTAACATACGACTGCTTTTTATTTTGATAGCGATAATACCATCTTTTGCAGCGATCGCCTTAACACCTACACTGCCTGCCTCACGCACGATCAACGTGCCTTTAGCTTCCGGATCCATCGTGTTTAATAATTTCACAGGGATATTATAAAGCTGTGCCGGCCAGATAGATGCCGGGTGCAAAATCTTAGCGCCAAAATAAGCCAGCTCGGCGGCCTCTCCAAAACTTAGTTGTTCGATAGCAATGGTTTTTTGAACAACTCTCGGATCGTTGTTGTGCATGCCGTTGATATCAGTCCATATTTCGCAAACACTTGCATTTATGGCAGCAGCGATCAGCGAAGCACTATAATCACTGCCTCCGCGTTTGAGGTTGTCTACTTCTCCGCGCGCGTTACGACTGATATAACCCTGTGTGATAAATAGCTTTTTATCGCTATGTTGTTTCAGGAGTTGGCTGAGTTTAACCTTAATGCTTCCTATCTGCGGCTCGTCATAGGCATCAATCGTCATAAAGTCGAGCGCTGGTAACAGTACATGGTCTATTGCCAGTTCGTGTAAATAAATGCTGAACAACTTCGTGCTTAATAGTTCCCCCTGGGCCAGGATATCTTTATTAAGGGCCTCGTTAAATGATATTTTAAGGATGATATGCAGGAACTCAAAATGCTCGCCCACCAGGGTGCGGGCTTTTTTCAAGGAGGCTTCATCAGAAAGAAGTTTGTTTAGAAAGTCGTCATAATGTTCTTCCAGCTTGTTGATCTGCTGCTTAGCTGTTTCCCTTTCTCCTTTGCCTAATGAATCACCGATCGCTGCCAATGTATTGGTGGTGCCGCTCAATGCGCTCAACACAATAATCTTTGGCTCATCATCCTTCGTTATCAACTGGGATACCTGGTGCATCCTTTCCGGTTTGCCTACCGAAGTACCACCAAACTTCATAACTTTCATACTGCTTAAAATTTACGAGCCGCAAAGATAACGATGCAGTTGACTTGAAGCGCAAAGTTCCGCCAACAGCACTGCCGATCCTTGCAACGCTGTGCTTTTACCGTAGTTATTAAAACAGTTTCACCCCGAACTTGTCTCCCACGATTTGAAGATCATTAACAACCGCGTCCAGCAAAGGCACTCCCTCCGCCCTGCGCACCGCCTCCATCTCTCTTTCCGGGTCGCCGGGAATAATCACCCGTTCGCGCCCCTCCACCGTTTTAGCAGCCCTGAACCTTCGTATCCATTGATCCATATGCTTTTTAAAATCAGCCGCCGGCCGGAAAGCATCTATACGCATGGCGCCAAAAAAATGTCCAATCCCTTTGCCGGGCAGGTTATCAGCCACTGGTAAAAAACTTACAAAAGGAGGCACCCAGGGACCATAGTTGGCGCCACTCAATACAGCGGAGAAAATATCAACAACAGCTCCTAACGCATATCCCTTATGGCTTCCACGTTCGGGATCACCACCAAGAGGCAACAAGGCACCTCCACTTTTCAATTCGTGTGGATTAATAGCACTGTTACCTGCTTTATCCTGTATCCACCCGGTAGGTGCTTCCAGATTTTTCCGTTGCAGGATCTCGAGTTTGCCATTCGCGGCTGTAGTTGTTGCCATATCAGCTACGAATGCGGGCTCTTCACCGGCCGGTACTACCACGCATATCGGGTTTGTGCCCAGCAGTCTTTCAATGGAAAATGTTGGTGCAACAAGCGGGCTCGCGTTCGTCATAACGATCCCGATCATATCGTGTTCCAAAGCCATCATCGCATGATAACCAGCTATACCAAAGTGATTGGAATTTTGCACGCTCACCCAGCCAGTACCCACTTTTTTTGCTTTATCAATGGCTACCTGCATGGAGTAAGGTGCTACCACGAGCCCTAAGCCGCTATCGCCGTCTACTACGGCAGTAGAAGGACTTTCGTAAATCACCTTAACTTCAGGAGTCGCATTGATGCGGTTTGCTTCCCATAAGCGTACATAACCACTCAACCTGGCCACGCCATGTGAGTCAATCCCGCGAAGATCGGCGGAAAGTAACGCTTTTGCAGCAGTGTCGGC
>JBBPYM010000232.1:0-9511 GCA_038199905.1 Chitinophagales bacterium
ATGATGGTTGTACGATTTCCCCATGCAAAGATTGCAGCAAAAAACGCAGCGATCTCAATATCCTGTTTTTTTGAAAACAGGTGCGGGATGCATACAGGATCATTTTCTATAAAGGAAGGCTGATTATATTCCTCCACCTTTATATTTAAAAATAACACCAGGTTTTTAGAATCCTTCATTACATCGGTTTCAAAAGTGCAATGATAACAAAATCCCGACTGCGTGTGGCGAATTTGTTTATCACTATGAGCTGTTAGCCTCCGGCAATGGTGTAGAAGTTTTTCGTTAACTTAAGAACACTGAAAAGCTACTGTTGATATTTAAATAGTTAAGCCGTTTACGTATGCTGAGCGCTGACAGCCAGCTAAAATTCTACACAGTAATTAAATATAGGAAAGAAGCCCATTTGATTCACGTTACGTACTATGGCTTATCCTTATCATAATAGCTAAAATAGATGTTTTGATGATTTGTCAGGTTCTGTACGTCAGGTATAAAAAATGTGCGTTGACGATTTCCTGTTTAGCTTGTAACTAAATCCAATATCCAGCCTGTATTAGGTAGCACCTTTGTTAGTAAAATATTTGTGCTTTACATATACCGCTTCTTTGTGGGCCTTCGACTCTTCTATTTCAATTGGTGAATCCCTTAGCGCGCCGTTGGCAAGCACTTTCGCGTCACACCAACTACCCTGGTTTTTTGGGCACCACTTTCCATTCCTTGCCAGTCACTATATTAGTCTGGTAGCTCCCTTTGTACCGGGTATTATATTCTTTACCATTATAAGTTGTAAAGCTGAAGTGATAAAGATCCCGTTTCAAGAAAATAATGATTCTTTGAGAATGATTTCTCCAGGCTCAGATCTATCCCGTTATTCTTTCCCTTGTCATTATTCACCAACACCGAGTCAACGGTTCAGAGATCATAGATAGAAGATGAATTCAGCATTGAAAAAGGCTTTCCTTGCTTTTTTCAACAGGCACGTCATACAAATGGTGGTATTAGGCTTCTGCCTTGAATAATAATTATTCTCAGGAAGCATGAGCCGTTACTTTTGCTGTACAACTTTTCCACTTCGCTTGTATTTACTGTAGCTTTTGGAGAGCCTTTATAGTAAACTTCTCCGCTTCAAGAAATATCTACGTTCAACTTGTCTGTGGCAAAAAGCTTTGTATCTCCGCTCCCGGCAATTTCAACCTCAGCGTTTTCAGCAGTAAACCCACAAGCGTTTATATTACCGCTTCCAAATTTAGAGGCAGAAAAATTAAAAGCGTCACCATCGTCAATGTTGATGTTGCCTGACCCAGCTATTTCTACTTTAAAGTTATTATTCCCCGTGAAGTCACCTGTTAATGTAATGTTGCCCGAACCTGCCATTGAAAGCCCATAAGAACAGGAACTGTTACAATTACTGCTATGTTGCTATGACTAACGCGAACATCTTCATCGAAACCCAGTTCCAATGTGCCGTTTACTACATTGGTTTCAAAATATGGCAGCAGGTTACTATATCCTTTTACATTTACGTTAGATACCGGTCCTTTAACTACTGTTATATAAGTTGATCCGGCAATGCTTACTTTGCTGAAATTCTTACTAACCCTGTCTTCACTTTCAACTGTTCCGCTGCCAGTTACGCGATCTTTTGTGCATGATGAAAACAGCAACACTATACTAACTAACAGTACACTTAAAACACTCTTTATAAAAATATCTTTATTTTCTTTGATGGATTTATTTAAGAACGCAATGTAGATAGAGGATGATCAACCTTATAACGGTAATGGTATGAACCGGCGTTAATGTCTGATGAAATGATTGATCAGTGTTTTTCTTAACCGAACAACAAAAATAAAAGGCGGCAGGTATATGCAGCGGGAGCTCCCTCTGCATATACCTGGCGCCTTTTATAACCTTCCACGGCTACAAAATTTTACTGCTCAATTGCCTGCTTCAGATCTTCTATTAAATCTTCTGCATCTTCTATCCCTACACTTAAACGGATCAGAGAATCAGGTAAGCCATTTTTAATCCTTTCTTCCCTTGGTATTGATGCATGCGTCATCGAAGCCGGATGGTTGATAAGAGATTCAACACCACCAAGACTTTCTGCCAGCGAAAAGAGCTTGGTAGATGATAACAATTTGAACGCAGTTTCTATGCTGTCATCATGCAGCGTAAAACTCATCATGCCACCAAAATCACGCATCTGTTTTTTGGCCACGGCATAACCAGGATGATCTTCAAATCCGCACCAATAAACTTTTTTAACTTTAGGATGAGACCGTAGCCAGTTAGCAACAATGGCTCCATTCTCACAGTGTTGCCGCATGCGAACATGAAGTGTTTTGATACCTCGTAGCACTAAAAAACAATCCATCGGCCCCGGCACTGCTCCGCAACTTTTTTGAAGGAAGTATAGCTTCTCTCTTAATTCAGCATTGTTCATTACAAGACAACCCTGTATTACATCGCTATGTCCACCAAGGTATTTGGTTGCAGAATGCATAACAATATCGGCTCCCAAATCCAGGGGATTCTGCAAATAGGGAGAAGCGAATGTATTGTCAACGCATACCATTACATTAGCTGACTTCGCTATGGCAGACACTGCTTCAATGTCTACGATATTCATCAGGGGGTTTGTGGGTGTTTCAAGCCAGATCAGTTTGGTGTTACTATTCAGATAAGCCTGAATATTTTTGCTATCCTGCATGTCTATATAATGAAATTTTATTCCATACTTCTCAAACACCTTTGAGAAAAGCCGGTAAGTGCCTCCATACATGTCATTTGCAGCGATTACTTCGTCCCCAGGTTCCAGTAATTTTATTACGGCATCGGTAGCGGCAACGCCACTGCTGAAAGCAAGGCCAAATTTTCCGTTTTCAATAACAGCAAAAGCCTCTTCTAAAGCCTTACGGGTTGGATTTTGGGACCTGGCATATTCAAATCCCTTGTGTTTTCCTGGTGCAGACTGTACATACGTGGAGGTCTGGTATATAGGTGTCATTATTGCTCCAGTACTTGGATCTGGTTCTGAACCTGCATGTATAAATTTCGTTGCGAGCTTCATGTCTTATTATTATTTATTATGTGTAAAGATGGGTAAAAAGTGTTAAAATCATTTCAAACAATGTTTACCAACCCGAAGGAGGTTAAATGGTTAGACCACTCTAACTATTATGAAGTAAGTTTTATACCAACTGATGTGAAAACAACAGTGAAGTTTGACCTCGATGTAAATTTTATAAGCTCAACGAGATATTACAAAGAAAAACAATTGCCGACGAGCATACTTTAAAAGCTGAAAAAACAAATATGCTGGTAAGCACATTTTTGGAGTTACCGAACTAACAACAATGAGGATCTGCACTGATATGTTAAAATGGAAGATGATTAAACTGGTTTACTTTAAAAGTTTACTGTAATGGACAAACGGAGTTAAGCGAGAAATATCGAAAAGCATAACAGTCGTCATTTCTTTTTCTTTACCGGCTTCGAAGGCGCCTTTACTGGTGGTTTGGCTGCTACAGTTATCGGGATAGATACAGTTGTATTTTCCCAAACAGCGAAAAGGTTGAAGCCGGTTGCTGCTTTTTCAAAATATACAGAAAGAATATCTGCTGTTTCAGAAAGCTTCTGCGCCGGTACGTCTACACGAACAACATCTTTTTTTATATCATATTTAAAGCTACCCCAGGTATCGGTTTCGGTATTGATGATAATGGTCCAGGTGTTTAAAAATGGGATAGCATACAGGGTGTAGCGCCCTTTGGCAACTGGCTTGCCACCAAAAATAACATCCTTGAAAAATTCAATCTCAGTGGCCTCGTTGGCGCCGAGTCTCCATACTTTTTCGTATTCAACCAACTCACCAAAAACATCCCGCCCGTTTCTTTGCGGGCGGCTATATAATACTCTTGCAACCAGCGGTTCCGTAATTTTATCCTGTATTTTTAAAATCGGATAATTAACGGGATAGTAACTCATATCCAGAGTCGATTGATCCAATGACGGCAATTTTGTTTGTGAAACAGCGCTGACAGAAAATATCATCACCAGTACGATTATTAAACTATTCTTCATTATTTTTTTTTGTGCACAAATATACAAGTTGTCATTCTTGTAAAAGTAGTTGCAGGCGGTTGTAGCTAAATTCCTTCAGCAGTGGAAAAAACTCCTCGTAACACTGCTTAAGCTCCAGGTAATGGGTCTCGAAAATTGCAAATGCGGACGCTGATTCATCTATGTACTTTGCTCTTCTCACCAAACCATCGAAACTATTTCGAATACCTTGCCGATATTGATAATTATACAACCAGTTGTGTGACTTCATGTAAGGGAGCATTCTTGCAAAGTTTACCGGGCATAGGTGCTGGTAACCGGATAGCACCTGGTAGGTATTCTCCGAGAATTCTGCCAGCGCATCCGCGTTATTAAAACATGATGTATCCTTCGCCAGAAAATGGTCGTACATAACATCTGTGAATACTGCAGAATAAAGGCGGTATACCGGCCGGAAGAACTGTTTGGCATGTGCAGTAACGGGATGGAAATCAGTAAACTCATCGATAGCGCGGTGCAACACCATACCTTTCTGAACAATAACAGGATACTCATATTTCTTCTTCCCCTTAACAAAATCACTGATCATATTGCCCAATAAGATCTCCGGCTGATCAAAAGATAAATAGGCGTGGGCGAGGTAATTCATACACCAGGAACTTTAAGAAAATTTATTGAAACTACTTAAAAAAAATTCTTCCCGTTTATAAAACAGCCGGGAAGCGTTTTAGTTAACTGTAATTTAAAAGTTATTTAACCGGCCGAAAAGTGATTAACGAGGGGCATTCACCGTGCAAAAAAAACAATACTTTTGCGGCATCACAATAGCTGAATTGTTTATCAATTTAAAATTCTTAACATGACGAAAGGTCCCATATCACAATTTATAGAGCATCATTACCGGCATTTTAATGCAGCGGCCCTGGTTGATGCCGCCAAGGGTTACGAAAAACATCTGCTGGAAGGCGGTAAAATGATGATTACAGTTGCAGGCGCAATGAGTACAGGTGAACTAGGTCTGTCCCTTGCAGAAATGATCAGGCAAGGCAAGGTAGATATCATCAGTTGTACTGGTGCCAACCTGGAAGAAGATATCATGAATCTTGTGGCACATTCTCACTACAAGCGAATTCCCAACTATCGTGATCTCACCCCGCAGGAAGAATGGGAATTGATGGAGAAAGGCCTTAACCGCGTAACCGACACCTGTATCCCTGAAGAAGAAGCATTCCGTAAGATCCAGCACCATATTGTAAAAATCTGGAAAGATGCAGAGGCTGCGGGTGAGCGTTATTTCCCGCATGAGTACATGTACAAGTTACTACAGAGCGGTGTAATGAAAGAAGGATATGAGATCGACACAAAGGATAGCTGGATGATAGCAGCCGCCGAAAAAAACATACCCATCGTAGTTCCGGGCTGGGAAGACAGCACCATGGGAAACATCTTCGCATCCTACGTAATCAAAGGCGAACTAAAGGCCAGCACAATGAAGAGCGGGATAGAGTATATGGTATCGCTGACAGAATGGTACCGTAGTAATTCTGCGGGCAAGGGAGTTGGTTTCTTCCAGATTGGAGGTGGGATAGCCGGCGATTTCCCTATCTGCGTGGTTCCCATGATGTACCAGGATCTCGAATGGCACGATGTGCCTTTCTGGAGTTATTTCTGCCAGATAAGTGACTCAACCACTTCTTATGGTTCCTATTCTGGTGCCGTTCCAAACGAAAAGATCACCTGGGGCAAACTGGATATCCATACCCCAAAGTATATTGTTGAAAGCGACGCCACAATCGTTGCTCCGCTGATGTTTGCGTATATATTGGGATGGTAGTTTTAAGCTGTCAGCCGTCAGCTATCAGCCGTCAGCCTGGGGATTTGGAAGCTCTTCGTGGTATGGATCACATTTCGTGTAAACGAGCAGGTGACTATTAACTATCACGATGATCCAATCAAGAAAAGCTGACAGCTGATGGCTGACAGCTGACAGCTATCTCAGTGGTATATCCCTCTTCAGCATATCATCTCTGTTAGCCATTTCCCACGCGGTATAAAAAATCAGGTGAGCCCTTTTTTCCATCAGGGAGAAATTGATCTTATCTACGGTATCTGTAGGGCGGTGGTAATCGGCATGGGTGCCATTAAAATAGAAAAGAATGGGAACTCCTTTCCGGGCAAAATTATAATGATCGCTCCTGTAAAATATTCTTTCGGGATCAGTAGGTTCATTATACTTATAATCAAGTTCCAGGTGAGTATACTTGTTATTAGCCGTTTCGCTGATTAATTTGAGTTCCGAACTCACTTTATCATCGCCGATCACATACACGTAATTGTTAGAGTCACCATACTTGCGTTTTGGGTCAATCCTTCCGACCATATCGGTATTGAGATTTACCGTTGTTTTATCAAGTGGAAATACAGGATGGTCTGAATAATACTCTGATCCCCATAAGCCTTTTTCCTCACCCGATACCGCCATAAAAACGATTGTGCGGCGGGGGCCGTTGCCTTCTGCCTTGGCTTTTGTAAAGGCTTCTGCCATTTCCAGTACTGATACGGTTCCGCTTCCATCATCATCGGCACCATAATAAATAGTGTCGTCTTTTTTACCCAAATGATCATAATGTGCCGTAAGTAAAACATACTCGTCTTTCTTATCGCTTCCTTCGATAAACCCCAGCACATTACTGCTACTGGCTTTTACATAAGTTACCTGGGCATACTCAAATTCAATGGTTTTCTCCACCAGTTTGTAATCACCTGCAGTGAAAATATTTGCACTGTCCATCTTTTTGAGGAGTGATTTAGCTTTTGCTACACCAAATATTTCCCGGAAAACGTTGCGTGAGAGAAACGCATAGTTGGTGATCGGGCTTTCTTCCGTTCTCACGTGCGGAAAGTATGCTCCTGTGAAACGCTGCGCCCTGGCGGTTGCGGAATCTATAACGAAAGTGCTGGCCGGAATTACAAAAACTCCTACAGCACCCCTCTTATAAGCTTCACGAACCTTTCTCGCTAAAAACCAGGACCCTCTCTTGATTGATTTAGGCTCGCCGGCTGAGATCACAACAAAGGAATTTTTAATATCAATCTTCTCATAATCATTATAGATTGAATCACTAATGCCGTAACCTCCGAAGATCACTGTACCTGCCCTGGCCATGTAAGTTTTATTCTGCCTTGCAGACATCAGGTAATCTTTTCCATAGGTATATGGCACATCATCTATTTTGACCGTACTTCTCACCATGCTGTCTTCCATTAAAGGAAATTCCTGAAGGTAAGAGCCGTCATTAGCTGGTGTCAATTTTATAGATCTGAAATAATCCTCGATATACGCTGCTGCTTTTTTCTGCCCCGGCGTGGCCGTTTCACGACCTTCCATTTCAGCACCCGCGATAATGGTGAGATGCTTTTTTAAATCCTGGGCTGTAATAGTAGCGGCGTATTTTTGTGGGTTCGTTTGTGCCCTAGCACAAAAACAACTTAAAATACCCCATAATACAACCACGGGCTTTAGCATATTGAATGTTTTTAAGGGAAATAATCAAGTGCATTAACCCAGGAATGATTTCCGTTTTATACGACAGAAGCTGACGATTAGCTCCATTCCTTTTCTTCTTCTTTTTTAAGATCTTTAACCACCCTGCCAGAAATCCAGATGCTGATTTCGTATAAAAGGAGAAGAGGCAGCGTTACAATCATCTGGCTCACGACATCTGGTGGAGTAATTACCGACGCGATGACCAAAATAATCACAAAGGCGTATTTCCGGTTCGATCGAAGGAAAGCTGGTGTGAGAAGCCCGACTTTAGAGAAGAAATAAACAACCAGCGGCAGTTGAAACACAATACCGGAACCCAATACAAGTGATACGATATTATCGATATAGTCACTTACCGTAAATGTGTTTGCAATTTGTGGATCAAGTTTGTAGGAGGCGAAAAAATTAACCGTGTAGGGAGCAATAAGATAATAACCAAAGCATACTCCCGTGAAAAACAATACTGAAACCCAAAAAATTACTCCACGCGTTTTTTGCTGTTCTTTATCAGTGAGTGCGGGTTTCGTAAACCGCCAGAACTCCCAGAAAATGTATGGAAAAACCAGGATAAAACCTCCCACCATGGCAATAGTAAAGCTCATCATGAACTGGCTGCTCATTTCAGTACTGATCAGTGTGAGATTGACATCGTCCAGGCACATTGCCTTTCCGAACCCTAATGAATGACTTGCTTTACACAACAGTCGATAGGTGATAAAATCGTTGTGTGCGGGCCCCATTACAATTTTCTGGAAGAAAAAATCAATATAAACGAATACAGTGATCCCACCGATCAACAGGGCAATCACGGAACGCATTATATGCCAGCGCAATTCCTCCAGGTGATCAATAAACGACATCTCAGCTTTTTCCGGGGAATTCTTAAAGAATTTTGTAAGTGACATTTTATTATTTGAAGCGGTCTGGTATAATTTTGTGTAATTGTTCGGCTTGTAATTTACGTGTTATAGCTCTATAACGATTTGTTAATGTAAAAACCGCTGCAAAGTTAATAGCTGAAACCCAGAATTTTGATGATCATGCTATAAATTATCAGGAGCTCAAAGTGAGAGGTTCTGCCGTTAAACAGAATACTTTTATTTTAAGATCTTCATTCTTACCATTTCAATCCGCGTATCACTAACGCTCATAATATCGAATTCATAATCGCCGAATATGATCCGCTCCTTTATTTTAGGGATAGTTTCGTGTTTGTGGATGATGAATCCAGATAACGTTTCCGATTCATTAGCAGGCAAGTCGAATTCATATTTTTCATTTAGATAATCCAGCTCTAAACGACCAGAGAAAATATATTCTTCGTCGGAAAGTTTCTTTTCTTCGAAGTCTTCCGTGTCGTACTCGTCCTTTATTTCCCCAAAAATCTCTTCCAACAGATCTTCCATTGTAACGATGCCAGCAGTACCACCGAACTCGTCTACTACCCAGGCGATACTTTTCCTTTCTTTCGAGAACTTTGATATCAGACCGGTTGCGCTCATACTTTCCGGAACCGCGGGAATGGGTAGTAAGATGGATTGTACATCTACCGGGTGCTTGAAAAGGTCAAGTTGGTGAATGTAGCCTAGAATATGATCAATGTTTCCCTCGAAAACGAGCAATTTGCTTAGCTGTGTATCAATAAATTTCCGGTGCACGGCTTCCATGGTAACGGAAATATCTACCCCAACTATCTCCTTCCGGGGCACCAGGCATTTGCGAATTTTTACATTTGTAAGAGACAGCGCATTTTCGAATAATTCAGTATTGAGATCCTGATTATCAGAGTCTCGCTCACGGGACTGCTGAAAAAAATGCTCCAGGTCGGCGCGGGAAAATGCTTCCTTTTTTTGGTCAACGCGCACATTAATCTTAAAAATGATTTGACCAATGAGC
>JBBPYM010000233.1:0-5215 GCA_038199905.1 Chitinophagales bacterium
AGCGAAGCTTTTGTTTGTTCAAATATGCCATTAGTAATCACGTAGGGATGTTTGCTGGTATCAATACTGGCCTTATTGATTGGAATGCGCCAGAGTTTATTCATAATTACCCTGGGGTCATAGGCTATAGTCATTTTTGCTTTTAAACCGGGGATGAAAGACAGATCCTGGTCAATAGAGAGCTGCGAAAATATTGAAGTGGTATTGATCTTGGAATAACCGCTGTTTAGAAGGCTGGCAGTGATGTAAGTTCCCGGATTGCCATTACTAAAGTACAGCGGACCATTCTGCGTGTGTGTGTATCCAATGAGTTCAAACAAACGGCCTACGCCTATAGAAGGATACCGGGCATTTTGAACCCTGCCATTTATCCCAAAAGTTACTTTGGTTGTTTTGGTAACCTGCGCACTCAGGTTGAGATCCAGGTTGTATTTTTTATCATTGGTAGATGGCCACATACCATCCTGTGACTGGTAACCAAAACTGCCATAGTATTTCACTTTGTCCGTACCACCAGACACCTCGATGTTATGATTGGTGAGAACAGCATTTTTTCTGACTATATCTTTGTACACATTCGGGTCGGGATAGGCATCCGGATCAGAACCATCTTTTAATTTTTGAAGAGCATTATCTGAATATGGCAGGGGCAGACCGGCATTTTTGGCTGCCGCATTTTGCAACACGCCAAATTGATACCCGCTTACATAATGCGGCCACACCGTAGGGTTCTGGAAACCGACATAACCGTTATAGGTAAGCGAAGGGGCACCAGTTTTGCCACTCTTGGTAGTCACTAAAATTACACCATTGGCACCTGCAACACCATATGGCGCAACTGCGGCGGCGTCCTTTAACACCGTGAAAGTCTCAATTATATTTGGATCAAGCTGTTTAAAATCCCGGGGTATTCCGTCAACTATCAATAAGGGTTGATTCGCCCCTGTTGATGAAATTCCCCTTATATAGATATTAGATCCATCATTACCCGGCTCACCATTGTTTTGTCGAACAATTACTCCCGGAATTCTTCCACCCAAACTATTACTGAGATTAGTAATAGGGATTGAGGCAATATCCTTCCCTTTCAGCGTAGAAATGGCAGCTGTTACAGATGATTTCCGCTGTGTTCCATAACCCACTACCACAACATCACTTAATCCGGAAACCGCTTCGGCCATTGTAATATTAAATTCCGTTTGCCGGCCGGCTTTAACGGTTTGTGTTTCGTACCCAACGAAAGAGAATTCTAATTCTATATCTGAATTTTCAACCACCGATAATTGAAACCGGCCATTGATATCAGTAGTAGTACCCCTGCTGGATCCCTTTATTATTACGCTTACCCCTTCCAGTGGTTCACTTTTTTCGTTGCTCACTCTTCCTTTTAAATCTATCTCAACAGTCGCCGGCTCGATTTGGATTGTCTCGGTATTCAGGAGTTGAGTTGAGGAGGGAGACTCATCCTTTTTTTTAATAAAAATCGTGTTAACTTCAATGGCAAACTCGAGTGGCTGATCCTTAAGTACCTGGCGCAAGAAGTTTTCAAGTGGTAATTTTTCAGCATTGATTGTTACCGGTTTTGCTTTTCGTACCTGACTTGTTTTGTAGAAAACCAGGAAACCGGTTTGTTGTTTCACCGCTATAAATACTTTTTCTAATGGAACATTCTTCCCCGAAAAAGTTACCGTTTGCATTAGCTCAGTCGCAGTTGCGGTCAAACAAAAGACTGATAAAATCAAAGCGGTAAACATAACCTGCAAAATTTTGGGTAAGAGCCTGCTCATGCCGAGACATAGAGTGGCCAGCGCAGTTAATTTCATACTGTGTAATAATTTTGGGTTGTTAAATAAAAGTGTCGATTAAGTCGGCCTTTTTAAAGGGCCGATACAGGGCTTAATCCAGGTTCCGTCGCGAGCGGACCTGGTTATTCCAGGTTTTAATTCTGAAAGGGCAGGATTGTTTTTAAATTATTTTTGTGTAACTATAAGTTTTTTACCGTCAAGTTTAAATTGCAGATCTTCGTCCTGCAGTCCAGAAAGCACCTGCTTCAGTGTGAGGCTACGCCCGATTTCCCCGCCTAATTCAATATCACTAAACCTTCCCTCATAAACCACCTCTACATCATACCATCGTGAAACCTGGCGCATAGCGTCAACTAGTTTTACATGGTGAAAATTAAATACATTGTTCTTCCATGCCAGGTCCTGATCCAGGTCAGTAGTAATAATTTTTCCACCTTTGTATGCCTGTCCGGGCTTTAGCACAATGTTGCTGATACGTACAGATCCTTCCAGGAGAGATGTTTTTACATCCGGTTCATCAATGTAACTGTTAACATTAAATGAGGTACCCAAAACCGTAATTTCGCCTTTATAGGTTTTAACTGTAAACGGTTTTGCGACATTTTTAGAAACTTGAAAATAAGCCTCTCCCGTGATGTTTACCTCCCGGGTATTGCCTGGAAATGACGTCGGGAAACTGATACTGCTGGCAGCATTGAGCCAGACCCTGGTACCATCAGGAAGTGTAAGTTTATATTGACCTCCTTTCGGCGTGCTCATGGTATTATAGGCAATTACATCTGAATTGCCATAGGTAAGGGAACCGTTCTGGTTTTGAATGGCAACCTGTCCATCATTGATTGTCTGTGTTGCTATAGAATCCAGTTCTATTTTTCTTCCATCACTCAATGTCAGGAAGGCGTTATGAGAAGCCGGTTGTACATCGTGTTGTAGAGAGGGCTTTTTTACATTTTGTACAAGTTCAGGAGTGATGCGGGTATAATAAAAGTAAGTACCAAGACCAATAAATATTATCGCAGCCGCTGCATAACGAAGCCAGGCTTTAGAAATAGACCTGATACGTCGAACGGGTGCCGGGGATGTTTGATAGGCTGAATAATTCAGGATATATTGAATCATTTTATCCACATCCTCTTCCCTGTAATTTGCATCAGTGGTAGTTTCTTCGTATAACTTACCTATGAGGCCGTTCCATCTCTGTAAATTTTCACGATTGTCAAGAAACTGAACAAGCTGCAGTTTCTCCTGCTCGGAAAGATTGCCGTTGATGTGTTCCCGTAATAAATAATTTAAGTCGATATTGTTGTCCACAATATAATTGACACCGCACAAGAGAAACTTGTACTATTTGCAGTAAAAATTATTTTATTTCGTTTTGAAGAATGATTACACTAATAACAACCAGGGCTCCTTTTCTTTCCAGGTTGTCATGGATGAATTGTAATGCTTCAGCGAGCTGGTTACGTACTGTATTTTCCGATATATTCATCCTGGAAGCGATTTCCTTGCGGGAGAGCCCTTCGCGGCGACTTAATAAAAAAACCTGTTTTCTTTTTGCGGGCAACTGGCTAACCGCTTCATCTATTAATGTCTGGGTAAATTTAGCGTCAAGGTCTCCCCATATTTCTTCCGTGTCCAACATTTCAGCAGCCAGATTTTTTACCCGTAACTCATAGCGGAGTTGCGCCCTTACATAATTAGAAGTAGTATTTGAAACTACCACATTCAACCATGCAGCAGGATTTTCAATATTTATCAGCGTTTCTCGGTTTAGCCAAAGTTTTAAGAATACATCCTGCATAATATCGCGGGCACGCGATTCAGATTTAACCAGTGAGATAGTTAGCGGCAGCATTTTCCTGTAAAAAAAATGGACAATCTGGCGAAATGCCTCTTCATCGCCCTCGGCAAGGCGGGCGAATAACTCATTATCAATATGTTCGATATCGTCCCTCAATGCTAACCTTAAAGATTATGTTTTATAAAGATAATAAAAAGCAATCAGTTCGTTTATATTGGTTAGGCGGATCGGAATGGCTGCTATCCGATCGTCTTTTTCATAACCTTCTCAAAAATTCTTCATGGCTCAGCGTCATCAGCTTTTGCTTTTTCCCATCTGCATAATCCTTGTACGTAAAGCCGATCGTGCTATGGGTTATCTGTTTTATACGGTGAACGGTTATGACTGTTTTGTGCGTATGCCAATACGCCTTTTTGGCGGGCCAGGGCAAATACTCGAATACTTAGGGATAGTATAGGTTTTGTATTCCTTTTCCATTATGTTTATAAAGAAATGTAATTGCCATTGCTTCCTTTCTCTTTTACCAAAAACTCACCTGGTTGCTCTTCAACCGCGGAGGGCAGCATGCCTCCAACGCTTAAAATACAGTGTACATGAGGAAGAAAACTGAAATCCTGACCGTTGGTATGCAGTATGCTTACCATGCCTGGCTTTGCGCCCATTAGTGTCTTTTTAACCCAAGTGTAACAAGGGTGATAGTGCTTAACTATATTAAATCCGGCAGAACATCCAATATAGATATTGCTATAAGACCCCAGGAAGTAAACGAAAGTTATCAATTTATCTGGCAGGGATAAATTAATATACCCACAACCGGAAAGTATAATTTTTAAACGATTTCTGATGACGGCAGCAAACTATACGTTGGCAAAGCTTACGCCGAAAACGGTATTCCTTTGGTAGATAACTTTGAAAACAATGGTTTGCGTGCCCCGGTTTTTATTTCGGATACCGTTGATGTTCCATCCGCCGGCCTTTATCCATGCTGTCAGGTATAACCAATAAGGTGGTGGCGGACAAACCATAAAGGTATTCTGGAAAGGGCCAGGTTTTGAGAGACTATTCCTGATGCGGCATTCACGGACGACACCAAACCAGGTGCTCTGCTCGATGGCTTAAACTATAAATATTATGAGGGTAGCTGGTCCACCCTGCCTGACTTCAATTCCCTTACACCCGTGAAGACAGGTGTAAGTCCAACCATAGATCTCGGGGTAAGAGCCGCTGACCGGAACGACAATTTTTCGTTTGTATGGGACGGTTTTATAAAACTTACAAGCGGGTACACACTATTATCAGACTCTATGGAAAAACCAACTCAACAATGCCATACATTTGACTCGCTTTGTCGCAACTAACAATTGCGACTGCACAAATGAAACGTTTAATTATCAACAACAATTTTTTAAGCACATTCAGCTTATAACACAAATACTACCGTTGGGCATGATGCTATGTCCTAAGGTTGAGTGCCACCTACTACAAATAAAATTTCGTATTTTCGACAACGAATGAAGTATTTAAGCACATACACGGATGACATAAAAAGACTTTGTTTTTTGCATAACGTTAAAACTCTTTATGCATTTGGATCCATTGTGTCTGACCA
>JBBPYM010000234.1:0-2644 GCA_038199905.1 Chitinophagales bacterium
AGATGTAAGTTGTGCCAACTCAAATGATGGTCAAATTACCATCACTTCATCAGGTGGATCTGGTGTCTATGAATATTCTAAAAATAACGGTACTTCTTACCAAATTAATAATATTCTTACCAATTTGAAAGGGGGAGAAAACGTGATTATAAAAGTTAGGGATGCAAATAATAAAAAAAATATTTCCGATGCTTTGTATTTTTGGATAGCAAATGTAGAGCCTGTTGCTATAAATACCTTTCAACGCGATACTTATTATAACAATGGTGGAGATGGCGTTAGCTGTGCCGGCAGATCTGATGGCAGAATTTCCATACTTGCGCATGGTGGAACCGCACCATATACTTTTTCTATTGATGGCGGAATAACTTTTCAATCTGAAAATATTTTTAGAGATCTACCTGCGGGAACCTATAGTGGGATAGCAAAAGATGCAAATGGTTGTACGGTTCACGCGTCTTCAACAGTAACATTAGTAGAACCAAAACCAGTCGTTGTAAAAGTGGTTTCTTTAATCAATGCCAGTTGTGTTAACCAAAATGGTTCAATAACTATAAAGGGAGAAGGGAGTTCAGGAGATTATCAATTTAGTATTGATGAAGGTGATTTCTTTTGGGTAAGCAAGGATGCCAGTTACACCTTTCGGAATCTAACTTTGGGTAGTCACCAGGTAGTTATTAAGGACAATAATCACGGCTGTCCTGGTCTATACAATTTCGAAATAACGAACGCACTTTCTGCCACTCTTTCTGCAAATGAATTCAGCTGCCAGGGAGAAAATGCTAATTTAATAATTAATATTAAAGGCATGTCCGCCGGTCAGGGTAAGGAGCAGTTTACTGCAACCTATAAAGACGATAATAATAATATTTATACCAAAACAGGCCTGGGTTTTGGAAATAATGTCATTTCAATAGGACATTTAGCTGTGTCCACTACGTTTAAATTAATCTCGGTAAATAGTACCGGCGGATGTGCTGCTGATGTAGATGATGCAGAAAGTAAAATCACTGTAAACCTTCCGGGCAAATGGTTTGGCTTCACCAGCGATTGGCATAATCCTAAAAACTGGTCTTGCGAAAAGGTACCCGACAGTACAACCAATGTAATCATTGGGCGTACAGAAAATGATCCGGTAATTGATAAGAAGACAGCGATGGTCAATGACCTTTCTATAAAAAAAGGTGCAGCTGTGAAAGTGACTGGGCTTTTACAGATATCCGGGGATTTTAATAATAATGACGGAATAGTTGATGTTACAGAAGGTAGCGTAGAGTTCAATGGCGTTGACGTGCAAGCGATTTATGGTTTCATGTTCAAAAATAGAACAATTCAAAATCTGATCGTAAGCAATACTGCCGGTTTAGAAGTAAACGATGCTACCGGCGATACATTAAATATTACCGGTAACCTAACCTTCGGAACTAAAACAGCTTTTTTGTACACAGGTGACAATATCACTTTAAAATCCACCATTGACGGAACTGCGAATATTGGAGTGGTCGGAAAGGAAAATCTTATAAAAGGTCATTTTATTGTTGAGCGCTATATCAACACCGGTACCGATAAATCTTTGGGACAACACGGAAAAGCCTGGATATTATTATCCACGCCTACTTTTGGTTCTACTATTTTTGAATCCTGGCAGGAAGGTGGAAAAGCAACAGGCAAAACACCTATTGCAAACAATCATGACGGTTTCGGCACATTATTAACCACTCCCTTTAACAAAGTGCCTGCCAATGGATTTGATCTATATACCGGAACAGGAGCATCTATTAAAACATACGATGCAAAAACAGATGCTTATGACAAAGGCCCCGTAAGCACCAATGAGCCAATCTATAACGAGAATGGGTACCTCGTAATGGTCAGAGGGGACAGATCAGTATTTACTCATAAAGCTGCTGCTAATCCGGTGGTACTTCGTACCAAAGGAGAGATTATTACCGGAACTACAAAAGAAATTAATGTACCTGCTGATAAATGGCAGTCCATTGGAAATCCTTATGCGTCCAGGATATATATCAACAAAATTAAGCGCACAGGTGGGGTAGATGAGTTTGTTACAGTTTGGGATCCTAAATTAGGCGGTTCTTACGGCCTGGGTGCCTATCAGACTTTAGTAAATATGGGTTCAGGATATATGGCTATACCGGGCGGTGGAAGTTATGGCAGAGAGCAGGTCACGTTTATTGAGAGCGGTCATGCATTCCTGGTGCAGGCTACTAAAACTGATGGAACAGTTTTCTTTACAGAAGATGCAAAAAGTCCATCCTCAAAAGGAAGAAATGAAAGAGGTGCAGGAACAATTTCCCCGATCTCCTTTTTACGTAGCAGTTTGTATGCACTGGGTTCAGGAGAAGCGGTTCTTACTGACGGCAATATTCTTTTGACGGGTGATTATAGCAATGAGATTGATGGAATGGATGCCCGCAAAATGGTGAATAGCGCAGAGAATTTCTCCATCCTTTCTTCCGGTAAACTATTGACAGTAGAAAGTCGCGGGCTTATCACTGATAAGGATACTTTGTTCTTCAATATGACCGGAATGTATGCTCAAAATTATCGCCTGGAATTGATTGCAGAAGAATTAGGCATGCCCGGCATGCAGGCCTGGTTATTAGATGCATTCACCGGAACA
>JBBPYM010000235.1:0-5075 GCA_038199905.1 Chitinophagales bacterium
AATATTCATAGTGAAAACAGTCCACAAGTTTGGGTCAGGCATTGGATGATAGCTTTCAGGATAAATCCTTTGTAACACGTATAGATTCAACCCTATAAGATTGTTCAAGAAAAATTAATGCGCTTATAGCAGGGTTTTAAAAATGCTGGTATTACGCTTGTACTTGTTTCCTAACGGTAACCGTTCAAGGCGGGGAACCAGAACCTGTAATGCAGTTCACCTTTTGGATGACGACCTTTAAGATAATCTTTTTTAACAGCTTCGGGATTCAAAACTAAGTGACAGCTGAAAAAAATATATGCGCTTATCGTAGGGTTTAAAATAATTATGTGATAAAATGTATACTTGTGAGCTAAGCTTAGCCTTTTCAAGGAAAGGACGTTTTGTTCAATGGGTAACGTTACCGAATCAGGCGTGCCGCTGGCTATTTGGAAAAATGTTGAATACCAGCCTGATTCTACCCTCCTGGTTGAACTGGTGAAAGTATCACTCCCATTGAAGGCACTCCCTTCTTTGGCCGAGATAGAAAAAGAATGGGCGCAATGCCATGACCGCGTATCAAAAGAACGGCTCCTCCGCAAACGCGGTGTGCGCCAGGCAGTAGGTGACGGTGACAATGCTGCTATCGGCCTCTGGGTTTGGCGTTTAGGCGACTCCGTTATTGTCGGACAACCAAACGAAGCTTATTCCTGTTTTCAGCAAGCGCTTAGACAGCAACTTGCGCCATCCGCGGTTGCTGTTATAAACGTGGCCAATGGTCATATCGGCTACCTGCCGCCAAAAGAATTGTCTAACCAGGATATGTACAGTGTGTGGCAAACGCCATTCGCGGCCGGCGCATTAGAAGCCCTTACAAGGCAGGCCCTGGAAACATCGAATAACCTCTTGTCATAAATCGGCCCTTAACCTTTAAAACCAAATCAAAGTCCCATGGATTCAAATTTCTCCACCCTTGATGCGCTCGTATTTGGTGTTTATATGATAGGAATTGTGGTAGTGGGTATTTATGCATCCCGGAAAAAAATCAGCACCAAACGCGATTATTTCCTCGCCGGCGACAAACTTCCATGGTGGATGATCGGTGGTAGCATTATCGCGGCAAATATAAGTAGTCATCAATTGGTTGGAGTGATGGGTGTAGCTTATAAAGATGGTTTTGTTGCAGTAGTGATAGAATGGGGTGCGATCCTCATCGGATTTAACGCATTGTTGTGGATCTTTCTTCCATTTTATTTGCGCAATGGCTTTTACACGATGCCCGAATTCCTGCAAAAACGTTTTGGCGGTGGAGCACGCACTACTTATTCAGTACTTGTGCTGCTCACCTATATTTTCGTGGAGATAAGTGCCGTCCTTTACCTGGGAGCCATCTCGCTTCATTCGCTGCTTGGAATACCGATGGTGATCAGCGTGCTGGTGATAGCCCTGGCTACCGGCATCTACACGATAACGGGTGGATTAAAAGCAGTGATCTGGACAGAAATGGTTCAACTCGGCGTGCTCACGCTGGGAATGATCGCATTATCTTTTACCACGATCAACGCGGCCGGCGGTTATGCGGCTGTAATGGAAACCTCCAAAGACTGGAAACTGATGCGGCCCGCAACGGACCCCGATTTTCCGTGGACGATGTACCTGGGTGGACTATTATGCATCAGTATCTTTTACAACGCCACTAACCAATTCATCGTTCAAAGAACGCTGGCGGCAAAAACGGAGTGGCACGCGCGCATGGGTGTAGTATTCGCGGATTATCTAAAATTTCTTATCCCTTTATTCATCATCATCCCCGCGCTTGTTGCGCCAAAACTCTTTCCAAATATTGAAAAACCCGACCTGCTGTTTTCCATCCTTGTAAAGAACCTGCTACCTACAGGACTGGTAGGCTTGGTGATGGCTGGGTTGATCGCCGCGGTAATGTCACATCTTTCTGGTGCCATAAACTCTTGTACCACCATCCTTACCATCGATGTTTACCTGCCCTATATAAAACCAGGGGCTACAGAAAAACAATCGGTGCGCTTTGGCAGGCTCACTGGTGTATTAATCATTATTTTAGGTATCGGGTGTACCAGCCTTTTGTTCCTGTATTCCGAGAAACCCATTTTTTTATATTTGATGAATGCTTATGGCCTCTTCACTCCCGGTATTGCAACGATGTTCCTGCTTGGTATCTTATGGAAGCGCACCACGCATGCAGGAGCACTTGCTGCAGGAATTCTAACGATACCTTTATCACTGGTGATGGAATTCCTATTTCCGGAGATGCCTTTTTTCAACCGCACAGGTATCGTGTTCTGGACCTGTATGGCAGTATGCGTAGGCGTTAGTTTGATCACCAAACCCAAACCGGAAGCTGAGCTGGTGGGCATGATCTGGAACCGGCAAAGCCTCTCACTGCCGGCAGATCAGAAAGCACAACAACGTGGTATCCGGAACCCGTTTATCTGGTGGGCGATCATCACCGCAATGGTGCTGTATTTTTATATCCGGTATGCATAATATTGTAAGATGAAAACGGAAAATTTAAATAAATGGGAACTGGTGCTGGATCACCGATGTCTTTTAGGGGAGGGACCGGTATGGAATGACGAAAACAAAAGTATTATATGGGTTGATATTCTAAACGGCGAGATCCACCAATATTCAACGATCAGCAGGCAGCACAAAGTAACATCTGTGGGCCAGCCTATCGGGGCAATAGGGTTAACGTTGTCAGGTGGATTAATAGCTGCCGTGAAGAATGGTTTTGCTAAAATAGATCCTGTAAAAGAAACGATCGGGTTGCTGGGGAACCCGGAAGCGGGGATTTTTAATAATCGTTTTAATGATGGAAAATGTGATCCTGCCGGCAACTTCTGGGCAGGCACCATGGATGATGTAAATTCCACGGAAGGCGCGGGAAAGTTATATATGCTTGGAACGGATCTTTCCATATCGACAAAAATTGAACAGGTCAGTTGTTCGAACGGCATGGCCTGGAGCTATAACGGAAATGTTTTTTATTATATCGACAGCCCTACGCGCCAGGTGGTGGCTTACGATTTTGATGCAGGTAATATTACCAACAAGAGCGTGGCCATCACTATTCCATCAGACCAGGGATTACCCGACGGGATGACCATCGACACCGAGGGAATGTTATGGATAGCGCATTGGGATGGTTGGAAAGTTTCCAGGTGGAACCCCCTGTCCGGCGAACTGCTGGTAAGTTTTCGCCTGCCTGCGGCACGCATTACTTCCTGCACCTTTGGCGGTGATAAGTTACAGGATCTGTATATTACATCAGCGTATATTGGTCTGAGTGAGTCTGAGCTTGCGGAGCAGCCCCTGGCAGGATCTTTGTTTGTTATAAGGGATTGTGGTTATGAGGGTGGTGTGGTGTATAGGTTTGGAGGATGATGGGCGTGCTATCAGCTATGAGCTATTGCCCTTTTAGGGCGTAGAAAGAATAAATTTTTAGCCTTTAAAATTGCAAAATTCTTAAGAAGATCGCCGCTGCGCGGCTCAAAGGGGTCACCAATTTTGGGGGTCAAAAGTTGTTATGAGATTATAAGTTTCATACCAATTGCAAAAAGGATCTACTGGTACCCGTTCACCATCCTTTATCTACCACCCAAAAAAAGGGTTGATGCGTGAGACATCAACCCTTTCATAAAACTATATAAACGGCATTATTGCTTCACAACCCTAATCATCACTTTATCGCTACCCTGGTTAACCTGCATGATATAAATACCGGGTTTGTAGTTCGCGCCAATCTCAATTGCCTCGTAGGGCAAAAGTCATTTTTTATTTTAACAACTTTCCCGGCTATATCCATCACCACTAGATCAAGTTTGGTTGATGGTTGGCTGCTGGTGACTTTTATTTTAAAATACCTGCTGCTTGGATTTGGTGAACTGGATATACTCAGGCCGCCACTCGTGGCCGAACTTATATTTCTTTCAAGGGCATTGGCTGCACTGTTTGTGGTTCCGGTTGAAGCTGCGGAATTACAAACTACCTGCACATTAAAGCAGGTGGTCTCTTTCTGATCGGTTATAGTATTTACCTTCTCATAACAAACTTCGTAAGTACCCACGGGTTGAGCACTACCGTTTGCAGGTCCTGATATTTGTTTATATCGGATAAGGGGTGATTCAAATTCGGTGATGAAGGGAACATTATCACTACGCTGATCATTCCAGTTGCCATAACCATCCATTAATCGAACATAAGGCTCTTTGATATACCGCCCGTTTCCATTGCTGTTGCTTGGTTCATTAGGTGCCCAATTCGAATAAGAAAAAGATTCGCCATTTACCCAGGCGAACTGGCCAGGTTTACCGGTATTAGACAATCCTATCCACGGTGAATACCCTGTACTTTTAAGCTGGTTGTAAATGAAGTTGTTTTCCGCGGAACTGCCAATAGTCAGCAGGTGACCATTTACAGTTGTGTCGCCGATGTAAAATGAAATGTCTTTCGCTACCGGCCATGTGTATGCAAGCGAAGATTTATAATAACCATGTCCGTTCATCGAGCCCATAAAAGACAACATTCCCCGGGAAAGGTCCAGTTCTTCCGGAATGGCAATGGATGCCGGAAAAGTATCCCGGAATGCTGGCCAGGTGATAGTGGCTGTTGCGTTACACGAAACTGCGGTGAACACTAGATCTGCGGCGTATTTCTGTACGCGGTTATTGCCGTTGTCTGAAACATACAGGCTGCCGGCCTGGTCTAAATATATACTGGCTGGATAATTAAGCTGGTTTGCTGCCATTCCCTGGCCATTACCTCCCGCAACCGTGATCCCCTGCGTTGCTCCCGGCGCCCATTTTTGAACGCGGTGATTGCTGCCTTCAGAAACAAAAACATTACCTGCAGCATCTACATATATGTCATTAGGAATTACCTGATTAGCAGCAGACCCTGACCCGTTGCCGCCAGCAACGGTAACGCCTGATACAGCACCCGGCGCCCATTTCTGTACGCGGCTGTTGCCAGCATCACCAACATATACATTGCCTGCCGCATCAACAAAAACGGCAGATACGATGCTTAGCTGGTTTGGGGCGGATCCGATACCGAAA
>JBBPYM010000236.1:0-29138 GCA_038199905.1 Chitinophagales bacterium
CGCTTGTATATGATATAACCGGCGACCTTAATTTAGGTGATATTGCTTCAGATGGCGCACAACTCCGTCCTCACATCGTTTGGTTTGAAGAGGAAGTGCCCCTGATACCAACTGCTATCCGGATTATGAGAACGGCTGATATATTTGTGGTTGTTGGCACCTCACTGGTTGTTTATCCTGCTGCCGGCCTTGTTAACTATGCTCCTGAACACATAGCCAAATTTATCATCGATAAACGAATTCCATATTCAGTAACGATGTATAATCTCACCTGCATTGAAAAGTCTGCAACGGAAGGTGTGAAGGAACTTATCGAAACTTTAAGCAGATCCAAATAGCATTTAATTCAGCTCATCTTCTTCAAAATTGATTCCCAACTGTTTCAACTCTTTCATTACCGGATTATAAATTTCAGGCTTGATCGGTATATGCAGCCCTGTTAAGTTTATCTTATTGTGCAGGATAAGCATTGCCGCAATACCCAGCGGTAATCCAACTGTTTTTGCCATGGCAGTATTAACATTGTTTTCACCTTTAAGGGAAAATAAACTGGTGGCCTTGTGTAAAATGCCATCGAGCTTATATTCTATCTCATGTAACATAATAACCATGTCTTTGTCATGTTGCTGCATCATTAAATTTTTCTCGAGCAGGTATTGGAGTATGTCAGCGGAAGTTTGCATGCCTGGTGGTACTTTATCGTGACCGAACAAACCAATATATTCCAATTGCTCTTTGTTTCGCGAATCAACCAGGGGAAGCATATTCCGTGACCATTGCGCAAAGGTCAGGTCGGTACTCACCGGGATTTTATCATCAGTGAGTCCGGCGCTTACAATGCTACCCCATGCGTGACAAAAATCAGGATTGCGCAGCGTGGTCCGTACAAATGTTGACGTGTTTTCCAGGTGATAGAGGTGGATGTACGGTAAGGAGTCCCGGTTGGGATAATAAGCAAACCGGCCTTCGCCGCTGATTTCGAGTTCCCTGCATTCATGAAATAATTTCTCGTAACATATTTGTTTTGTTTCATTGTTTTCCCGGAAAATAGCTCCTCCGGAACCGGCTCTTACAATGTTTCCAGGGTTCCAGCTTATTTTATAGTGCCAGGGGTTATCATCACTTTCCGGCGCCAACAAACCGCCGCAATGCGATCTGAACGAATTTATTTCACCGCCTTTCGCCTTAATTTTTTCGATCAGTTGCATGGCACTCATGTGATCGATACCCGGATCAAGCCCCATCTCGCATAAGAATAGAAGCCCCTTTTTTTTAATGTCACCGGACAGTGCTTTTATAGCGTTATCAACGTAGGAGGCGGTAAGTAAGTTTTTGCCATGCCACAAACAATCTTCAGCCACCAGTATGTGCAGGGCAGGGGGAAGAAGGGAAATAACAAGGTCTGCCTCCCTGATAAGATCCGATCGTTGTTGCTGGTTCTGCACATGTATCTCCCTTGCCTTCGCGTTGTTGCTTAAACCAATTTTTGATTGTGCAAGCTCAAGGTTGTTATCTGCAACCGTTAAAAGCCAGGCGTATTGTTCACATATGTTTACCAGGAATTTTATTAAAACAGATGCTGACTTGCCGGCACCGAAAAGAATAATTAGTTTAGGCATACTCAAAGATAAGCCAGGTTCTTTGGAAACAAAATGCCGGCACTTGGCCGGCACGTGGTTTCAGCAACAAAAACCGTGATCATTGACTAACTGTGATTTCTCCTAAGTCGGTGGTTTTACCCGTAGTAACTTCAATGGATTCAACCAATACATCTTTGTTAGGTTGTTTAGCATCAACAACTACTTTGTATATGCCTGGTCTAGCTTCCAACATAAAAACTCCTTTTGAAGGAATTATCTTTAATGTATCAGCACCTTGAATGGCCCAAACTTGTTCAACACCGTCTTTGGGTAAAACCCTGCCGGTGATGCCCGAGGTTTGAAAACTTTTGTAAGCATGTAATAAGCTTACAGCCATCAAAATAATTACCAGCGTCCATTTGTTTTTCATAAAAAAAGTTTAAAGTAATCAGGCCATCAATAGCATTTCAAGCATTGCAGCCTTCGGAATACGGATTTAAAACAGGCTTGGTAATAAAACCAGTATTAGGTAGAAATAGTCTCAGGCTCTCTTCCCAACTCCGTGCCAAAGGCTGAAATGTGGAAAATACAGAAGTTCGTAATGACTCGTTAATATAGATCAACGCTATTCATATGATTATTAAGGTGTATAGTTTTTGACTTAGCCGAATTTTGTGGTATTCGTCGACTGCTAAATCATCCTTTGCCAAGGTTTAAGTAAAAGGATGTTTCCAGAACTCTTAAAACTACAAAGCCAATTTCTTTGTCTTCATTTGATCAGTTCTTTATCTTATTAACATGGGTGGATAAATCGCTGTGTGCGCGGTCGTTTTTATGCGGTTTTAAGGCTTTAAAATGATAACTTTGCCGACTCCCAAAAAGGGTATTAATCAGTTGAAAATCTCACATTAAATTATGGAAGATAATATCGTACCAGAGGAAACAGCAGATAATAACCGGATCATCCAGATTAACATTGAAGAGCAGATGAAAATGGCCTATATAGATTATTCTATGTCGGTTATTGTTGGCCGTGCCCTGCCTGATGTTCGTGACGGTTTAAAGCCTGTGCATCGCCGGGTATTATACGCGATGAGGGAGCTTGGCAACAGCAGCAGCAAACCTTATAAAAAGTCGGCACGTATTGTCGGTGAAGTAATGGGTAAGTACCATCCACATGGTGATAAATCCATTTATGATACCATGGTCCGCCTTGCGCAGGAGTGGAGTATGCGGTACACGCTGGTAGATGGCCAGGGTAACTATGGCTCCCAGGATGGAGACGGCCCTGCGGCAATGCGGTATACGGAAGCACGTTTGCACCGTCGCGCAGAAGCAATGCTGGAAGACATTGACAAAGAGACAATAGATTTTCAGCCCAATTTTGACGATTCCCTGGAGGAGCCGGTGGTGTTACCCTCTCGTCTTCCGAACCTGTTGGTGAATGGGTCAAGTGGTATTGCAGTAGGTATGGCAACCAACATGATGCCGCATAACCTTAGTGAGGTAATTGATGGTTGTATCGCCTATATTGATGACAAGGAAATTTCTATCGAAGACCTTATCAAACATGTAAAAGCACCTGATTTTCCAACAGGTGGAATAATCTGGGGTATGGAGGGTGTACGCCAGGCATTGCATACCGGCCGCGGTCGCGTTATCCTGCGTGGAAAAGTGCATGTAGATACGAAAAGCAGCGGTCGCGAGCAGATCATCATTACGGAAACGCCTTACCAGGTAAACCGCGATGCCATGTGTGACCGCATTGGACAGTTGGTAAATGAAAAGGTAATTGAGGGTATCTCCCATGTTAACAATGAGTCTAACCAGAAAGAGGGTACCCGTGTAGTTATCGACCTTAAAAGAGATGTGGTGGCTTCGGTGATCATTAACCAGCTCTTCAAGTATACGGAGTTGCAGGTTTCTTACGGTATCAACAACGTAGCGCTGGTTAAAGGTCGGCCGAGAATATTGAACCTTAAAGACCTGATCAGCGAGTTTGTTGCTTTCCGCCATGAAGTAGTGGTAAGACGCACCCAGTATGAATTAAAAGAAGCACAGAAAAGAGCGCATATACTGGAAGGTTACCTCATAGCGCTTGATCACCTTGATGAAGTGATCAGGCTGATCAGGAACTCTTCCACCCCGGATATTGCGCGTGAAGGACTGATTTCGAGTTTCGGGATGAGTGAAATCCAGGCCAAAGCAGTGCTGGAATTACGTCTCCAGAGATTGACAGGGATGGAACGTGATAAGATCCGCGAGGAACACGAAGAGCTGATGAAAACTATAACCAGATTAAAAGCAATACTTGCCGATGAAGGCCTGCGTTTTGAGATCATCAAAGGTGAGTTAATGGATATTAAGAACCGCTTCGGTGATGAGCGCAAAACAGAGATCACTTACCTGGCAGATGATGTTAACATTCTTGATCTTATTGAAGATGAAGACGTGGTGATCACCATCTCTCATCTTGGGTATATAAAACGAACTTCACAGGTGGAATACCGCCAGCAGCGAAGGGGAGGAAGGGGTTCAAGCGGTGGAAAAACAAGGCAGGAAGACTGGATTGATCATTTATTTGTGGCTTCCACCCATCATACCATGCTTTTTTTTACGGAAAAAGGCAGATGTTTCTGGCTTAAAGTGTACGAAATTCCGGAAGGTGATAAAACAAGCAAAGGAAGGGCGGTTCAGAATCTTATTCAGATACCATCTGATGATAAAATAAGGGCGATCATAGATATTAAAAGCCTTGAAGACAAAGATTTCGTAACCTCGCATTTTATTGTACTTTGTACCAAGAAAGGTGTTATTAAAAAAACTTCACTGGAAGATTTTAGCCGTCCACGCCAAAATGGTGTTAACGCTATTACAATTCTTGAAGGAGACGAACTGCTGGAAGCAAAGCTCACCGATGGCACCAATGAAATTATGCTGGCGGTTAAAAGCGGCCGCGCCATACGTTTCCCGGAAGAAAAAGTTCGCCCGACGGGCAGGGGAGCAATAGGAGTGGGTGGCATTGAAATTGATGATGAAAATGACGAAGTGATTGGCATGATATGTGTCAAAAAGGAGGACAAATCCAGGACGGTATTGGTGGTTAGTAAAAAAGGATTTGGTAAGCGTACACAGGTAGATGAGTACCGCATTACAAATCGTGGCGGTAAGGGCGTTAAAACCATTAATGTTACTGAAAAAACAGGTGCACTCGTGGGCATGCTGGATGTAACTGAGCAGGAAGACCTAATGATCACGTGTAAAAGTGGCATCACTATCAGAACGGGTATAATCGATATCCGCGAAGCTGGCAGGGCCACACAGGGTGTTAAATTAATAAGGCTGGATGATGGTGACGAGATCGCGGCAATTACTAAACTTGATGAAGTGGGTGATATTCCAACTGAAACAGAAACGGGCGAAGAGTTTCTAAATGGGGAAGCATCACCAAACACGAACGTGCCGGATATTTCAGAACCAGGTTCTGCAACAGAAGGTGATACAACTACTGACGAAGACATAACGTCTGATGATAATACTTAAATCAATTATAAACAATCCATTTATTAAACAAAACAAATATGAAAAAAATACTGGTATTGTCATTTTTTGTTGCTTCGGCGCTGGGCTCACTGGCCCAGTCTACCAAAAAAGCCAAGGATCTGTATGCTTCAAAGAAATTTCAGGACGCTAGAACTGAAATTGATAAAGTAGTTAGTTCCGAAAAGGGCGGTAAAGATCCCGAAGCCTGGTATGTGAAAGCGAAAATTTACTCCGAAATAGCCAATGATTCTACACAAAAGAGCGGTGTCATGGAAACAAGGAATGAGGCTTTTGAAGCTATGCAAAAGTATACCCAGATTGATGACAAGAAGTTACTGCTCAGTACGATGGACAATCATAAAACAATGATTGACATTTACCAGGGCTTTTTCAAAACAGGGGCAGCTTTTTATAACGCTAACAATTTCGCAGACGCTTTTACCAACTTCAAAAAAAGCCTGGAAGTAGGGGCTTTCATTAACGAAAAAGGTGTTGCTAACATCCAACTGGATACTTTGGTGACCCTCTATACAGGAATTTCAGCTGAAAAGCTAAATCAAAAAGACACAGCCGCGGTTTATTACGCTAAACTGGCTGATGCAAAAGTTACCGGTGATAACCTGGTTGAAATTTACAAGTGGCTCGCGGACTACTACCGCCAGAAAAAAGACAATGCAACCGCTTCCAAGTATTTAGACTATGGTAAGACTTTATATCCAAAGGATGCATTCTGGGATAGCTTTGAGCTGGAAATGGCAGGTGAAAGTGGTAATAAACAAGAATTGCTTGCAAAGTATGAAGCAATTGTTGCTAAGGAGCCAAATAATTACCTGTATGTTTTCAACTATGGTGTAGAACTATACAAGGAAGCTTACAAAGATACATTGGCCAGTCGCCCTGCAAACTGGGAAGCGATGATCGATAAGGCGGAAGCAAATATGAAAAAAACGCTTGAGCTAAAAAATGATTTTGCACAAGCCAACCTTGTACTGGGACAGATATTGTTTAATAAAGGTGTTGATCTGAACAAGAAAGCAAAGGAAATAAAGTTACCAGCAAGTGGTAAAATGAAACCCGAAGATCAAAAGATGAAAGACGATCTTAAGGCGCAGATGATTACAAAATTTGACGAAGCCATTCCATATTTTGAAAAAGTTGACCAGCTTTTAGGTAGCAAAGGCAAGTTAAAGATGGATGAAAAATCAAATCTTAAGGATACTTATGATTTAATGATTAATATCTACGAGCAAAAGGGTACGAAGGATAAGATCAAAGAATACGAAGATAAATTTAACAACGTTGACAAGACGCATTAATAACATTACTTTTCTGAAAAAGGCCGACTGTTTAGTCGGACTTTTTTTTTAACTGAACCTTTAGGTATTTTCTGTGCGGATGATTCGAACTTCTTGGTTTCTCCAATCAGTTATAGTGTTTGCATAATTGAAGGCAGAACAGTTAAGTTTTTGTTCGAGGAATAATATCAATTGAAAATCTTTTTTGAAATTCCTGGTAAATGCTGCTGCCGGAACCAGGAACCTAAAGCGATAATTTGCGACTCTGGCATGCGAATTCCTCGTTCCTGCCGGAACGGGCAATCATAACAATAAAATTTTAGACCCTGGCATGCGAGTCCTCCCGGACGTTCCTGCCGGAACTTTAATAGGGAGTTATCCTAAACAATACGGAACCATGAGGAAAAATTTCTACTTAACATAATATTAATTATAGGAACTTTATTATATTTTTTTTCTCGACAAAATCTACACGCGTACACATCTAATCACTCAGCGGTTACTTTTGGCGCTGATGCAATCTGTTCTGCGATTTCCGGGGCATCATTTGGTTTGATTTCATTCTTACCATGTACAGAGGCTCAGTGGTACCGGGCTGGGCTCTTAAAAACAACTTTTATAATCGACGACTTCTATAAAATAACAAGGCAGGAATCTGATTCCGACTTATTATTTTATTTTAAACTATCTTTTTAATATCTTGGTCTTCAGTGCTCTACGGGCAATTTCAAGGAATGCTACAGACGCTTCGCTGAGCTCCTGCCAGATGGTTTTGGGTGGAAAGAAGTCATCGCCCCAACTCAATTTCCATTTGGTTGTGAAATAATTAAGGATCTCGAGATTCTTCGGTTCTACCACAAAATCAAAGTCGTTTTCCCATTCAATGCGTAACGTTACAAGGTTTGGATGCGTTCGCTCCATTATTTTAAATCCGATAGAATGCGTTGGCAGGTAAAGCTGAATAAGTTCACCCAGGTCATAACCCACCCTGAAATTTATGGTGCTTTTGTCTACCAGATACAACACGTCTTTGTATTCGTGAAGGATCCATTTATGCGAATCTCTTGGAAAAAGGTGTTCTCCGAATAACGAAGGCGTTTCAATATAGCCTCTTTTTGCCACCCGGAATTGTTCCGAAAGGAATTTGGCGGGATTTTCAACATGTTCCAGCACCTGGCAACAGATCACATAATCGAATTCCTTATCATTAAACGGCAGTTCCTCTCCGTCTGCCTGGATGAAAGTCTGGTGTTTCAGCACCTTCATATCACCACTCCTGTGATCATTGTTGGTGGGAAATTTATCCACTACAACATTCGATCGCGGATGCGGGTTATTACCGCCGCCAATTTCCAATACACGATCGGAACGTTTTATCGAAAGATCAGATCGGTTCCTGGGATTCTTTAATTTCATTGTTACACCTGCCGAAAGTTATTGTTAAAGTACTATTTTGTCAGTCCCGAATATTTTCGGAACTTGGCGTAAATGTAAGTGAAAACGCGGGATTGGAGCGTGTGCCTGGTGATTTGATTAGCCCCTTTATAAAACAAAGTCATTGAAACTTCCCTTTACCCATTCTTTTTGGATAAACTCTCTTTTCATTACATTTTTACAACGCTTCTCCCTGATATTTTTTGCCCTTGTTGGTTTTTTTATTTTAACCCACTATTCACTCAACAATCAGCAGATCGGTGCTTATGCCTTATTCCAGACAATCGTCACAATGATGGAATATGTAAAAATGGGTCTTTTAAGAAATGCACTCATCAAATTTATATACGATACACGATATAAAGACAAATTACAGGCAGTGCAAAGCGCTTCCCTGCTTATTAATATTATTTTTTCTGCGCTTGTCATCATCTTTTTTCTGTCTTGCAGTGGGTGGCTTGCGCACTTACTCAAAACCCCTGAACTGGAAACCTTATTGCGTTGGAGTATTATCCTAATAATATTTCAGATTCCTTTTAACCATTGTGAAATTATACAGCAAAGCAGGATGCAATATCGCCCGACATTTTTTGCGTATTTTATGCGCCAGGGACTGTTGTTCCTGTTTATCGTGAGCTCACTGTTCCTGGAACGAAAAATCCTGACCATCCAGCATCTTGTTTTTGCACAAATAATTTCCATGATACTTGCGTCAATATACTTCCTGGGGATGAGCAGAAATTCCCTGAGTTGGAAAATAACGATTGATAAAGAAATCGTTTCCAAATTGCTACAGTTTGGAAAATATGTGTTCGGCACGGCTTTGCTTTCTCATATTTACAAATTCGCAGATCATTTCGTAACAGCTTATGCCATTGGAAACCCGGTTACCGGGAAAATATACGTCTCCTATTATAGCGTGGTATCTCGAATTGCAGGAGTGCTGGATGTTCCATTTTTGGCGGTTGCAGATGTGCTTTTTCCGAAGAATGCCCAGGCCATGGCTACTGAAGGAGCTGGTATGGTAACCTATTATTTCGAAAGAATGGTGGGTACACTTACCGCGTTAATTATACCGGTGAGTCTCTTTATTTTCTTTGTGCCAGGACTGGTTATCAGGATAATTGCCGGGCCGGCTTACATGGAGGCGGTTCCAATTTTGCAGGTCACCATGTTGTTTTCTTTTCTAAGACCCTTTTTTACGCAGTTTGGTTATACCATGGATTCGATCGGCAAACCACAGGTAAACTTCAGGGTTAATTTGTTTTTTCTGGTACTGAGCCTGCTGTCGACTTATCTAAGTATCAGGTGGTTTGGATACCTGATGGGTGCCGTTTATGCAAGTGCATTTACAATGATTACCGGTTGTTTGGTCTTTTATTTTATATTAAGGAAAAGCCTCAACGTAAAGGTTACCAATATTTTGCGATATACATTTTTTACTTACCGGGACATTACAAAACTGGCTAAACAGTTTTCATCGAAAGCCGTATGAATCTCAAAGAAGAAATATTGAAGGAGCATTCCAAAGCACAAGCAATTAAAATTGTGAGTTGGGTTGCCGATAACCAAAAAAGGTTTGACGAGCTTTTTGAATTGTTTGTGAGTGATGAGAAGCTGATAGTGCAGCGGGCGGGCTGGCCACTGAGTTACTGCGTAACCAAATATCCGACGCTTATCAAAAAGCATTTTGGACGCCTTGTAGCAAATCTTGAGAAACCGCAGCTCCATAATGCAGTAAAGAGAAACACCATGCGGCTTTTGCAGGAGGTACCCATCCCTAGAAAGTACCAGGGGGCAATTATGAATACCTGTTTTGAATATATTACATCTTTTGAGGAGCCAGCGGCCGTTAAAGCATTTTCTTTAACCGTCCTTCAAAATCTCTCAAAGGAATACCCCGAAATTTTGCCGGAGATAAAATTGTTGATTGAAGAACGATGGGATCATGAAACTCCCGCTTTTAAAAGCAGGGCGAGAAAACTTTTAAAATAGATACCCGCTTAAAAACCAGCTAGGCAATCAAGGCGTTTTGGAACAGTCAGGCAGTTACAGGTAATTTTTCGACAACTAAAATTTCAGGCCCTGATGATTGTTTTGGCCTGTAGGTTTCTTTAAATATCAACCGCAGCGACTGATCGTGGGTAAAGTAGTTTATCACCCAGTTGGTAAGTACAAAAAGCCTGTTTTTTACACCTAATATTAGCACTAGGTGTAAACACATCCATACCAGCCAGGCAAGAAAACCACCAAAATGTATGTTGGGTCTCGGCAGGTCAACCACCGCGAGGTTGCGTCCGACCGTTGCCATAGTACCTCGGTCGTGGTATTCAAATTCTTTCAGAGGGTCTTCTGAATGTTGCTGTATCTGCTGGAGATTTTTTGACAAGAGTTTAGCCTGTTGAATGGCCACCGAAGCCACCTGGGGATGACTCTTCGGATATTTAGGCGTTTCCATGAATGCAATATCACCAATCGCATAGATGTTATCTACGCCAATTAGTCTGTTGTACCGATCCACCTTAACGCGGTTAGCCTTCGCAACCAGGGTCGGATCAATTCCTGCAGGCAAATTTCCTTTGACGCCTGCTGCCCAGATTACAGTTGCGGCCTCGATCTTCTCACCGGTGCTTAGTTGAACCGTTTGTCCGTCATAGTCAGTTAACCGGGTGTTTAGCAAGATGGTGACGCCCAGATCCTGCAAGTATTTTAGAGATTTGCGTGAGGCAGTGTCACTCATGTGTTCCAGCAGTTCACCGCCACTTTCAATCAGGTAGATTTTCATTAACTTAAAATCCAGCTCTGGAAAGTCTTTAGGGAGAATAAATCTTTTCATTTCAGCGATGGCTCCGGAGAGTTCAACGCCGGTGGGACCTCCTCCAACAATCGCTATCGTCATCAATTTTTCCTGTTCTACTTTGTTAGGCGCCTCAAGCGCGTCTTCAAAATTTTGCAATAATCGATGACGGATCTGCAAAGCATCCGAAGTAGATTTCATAGCAAAAGCAGTCCCGGCGATCCTTGCGTTTCCGAAAAAATTCGTTTCAGCACCAGTTGCTATAACCAGCGTGTCGTAGGTAATCGTTTCTGTATCTGTGATGATCTTGTTTTCCGCCGGCACAACTTCCAGCACTTCCGCCATTCGAACGTGCAAATTTTTGCTATGCTGGAAAACTTTCCTGAGGGGGAATGAAATATTACTTGCATCTAATCCGGCCGTAGCTACCTGGTAAAACAGCGGTTGAAACTGGTGATAATTCAGTTTATCGACCAGGGTTATTTCGAACCCTTTCTTGTTCCTTAATCTCCTGGCCAGTTGTAACCCGGCAAAACCGCTTCCTATAATTACCAGCTTCATAGATCAATATTTAATGATCAAAAGTAGCGCTTAGATGTGAGCAAATTTGTAAGATTTATTGCGTATTTGGGATAAAGCTGCCGCAACCGCGCATGAATCAGTAGCAGGCGACGGACAGCCGAGTGTTAATACAACAATCTCACTTTTATGGTATCCTTAACCTCTTTTAGAAGTTGGAACGCGGTAGAGGATAGTTTTTTATCAACGTCCAATACAACGTAACCAATGTCATCATTTGTTTTAAGGTATTGTGCCACAATATTGATGTTATGGTTGGAAAGTTCGGTATTAATGGCTGACAACACGCCGGGCACATTTTTGTGAATATGTAGTATGCGGTGCGTGCCTTCCTGCGCGGGCATGCTGATTGCTGGTATTGTGTGAGAGCCAATCGTCATGCCCATTTCCAGGAACTGGTATAATTTATTGCTTACATCTTCGCCAATATTTTCCTGTGCCTCCTCTGTAGAACCTCCAATATGTGGCGTAAGAATTACATTTGGCAGATTTTGCAAAGAACTCTTGAAACTGGCCCCGCTTTTTTCGGGTTCAACAGGATAAACATCAATCGCCGCGCCCGAAAGCTGCCCGTCCTGGAGGGCCGTGCTTAGCGCTTCCAGGTCAACCACTTCTCCCCTGGCGTAGTTGATGAGTATGGAACCTTTCTTAAAAGATTTTATTACGGTTTTGTTGATGAGATTCTTTGTTTGGGTGGTTTCTGGCACATGGAGTGTGATGATGTCAGCCTGGCTCACCACATCTTTTAAGGATTTTTTTGCAACAGCATTCCCAAGTGGTAATCTTGTAACCACATCGTAAAAGATGATCTTCATGCCCATTGCTTCCGCCAGGATACTCACCTGTGTGCCGATGTTGCCGTAGCCGATGATACCGAGTGTTTTACCCCTCAGTTCATAACTTCCCTTTGCCTCCTTCAGCCATATACCGTCATGAGCTGCTTTATTTTTATCGGGAATTCTCCGGATGAGCATTATTGATAAGCCGATCACCAGTTCAGCAACTGACCGCGTGTTTGAGTAGGGCGCGTTAAACACAACAACGCCGTGCTGACGTGCGCTCTTCAGATCTACCTGGTTTACTCCAATACAAAAACAACCGATAGCCTGTAGTTTGCGGGCAGCATCCAGTACTGCAGGGGTAACCTTTGTCTTCGAGCGGATACCCAGCAAATGCACGTCTTTAATTTCATTGATCAATTGTTCTTCACTAAGCGCCCCATTGATTCTTTTCACCGAAGCGTAACCACCTTCCTGAAAGTGAGTTGCAGCCGCTTCACTGATATTTTCTAACAATAAAATATTCACTTTTTCTTTGGGATAGCTCGTTTTCTGATTTTCCATTATAAGATTTGCGCTTTCAAAAATAAAAAGTCTATTCGGTTCAATTATGAATTTTGTGCAAATATGGATAAAATTTTAAACAATAAAAACAAAAGAAAGCCGGCGAAATTGAATTTGGAAGGCTGTTGGTGTTATTTTTGCCAACTTTACTAATCCTAAAAAGTTCCATGGTGAAAAATGTTTGCGGGCTCGCAGTTGCAGTGATTTGTTGTTTATCATGTAATAATTCAGGAAAAAATAATAAGAAGGCGCCGGTAGATAGCGTCATCCACCAGGTAATGGATACCAGCGGCAAAATTTCAGCGGCCGAATTTGCACACTACCATAACGCATGTAAAAATTTCTTCGACACCCAACTGCCGCCCGGTATCTTTAATGGCAGCATTCTCGTTGCGAAAAAGGGACAAATAGTGTTTGAAGAATATGCGGGTTTTACCGATCCTAAATTGAAAAAAGACACGCTCACACCAAGAAATGCCTTTCACCTGGCATCTATATCAAAAACGTTTACGGCAATGGCCATCCTTCGCTTAAAGCAAGAAGGAAAGCTGGCACTTGAAGATACGCTGTCAAAATATTTTAAAGATTTTCCCTACCCTGGTATTACCATCAAAATGTTACTTAGTCATAGAAGCGGGTTACCCAACTACCTGCATTATTTCGATAAGTACAAATGGGACACCAGGAAGATGGTTACCAACACAGATGTACTAAGGTCACTGTATGATTATCATCCCCCTTTGGACTTCCCTTCAGGGAGGCATTTTGCCTATTGTAACACCAACTATGTATTACTCGCGCTGATCGTTGAAACAGTCAGTGGCAGTTCGTTTAAGACCTACATGGAAAATACCATCTTCCGGCCTCTCCAAATGAATGACACCTATGTTTTCACTCCCGAAGACATGAGCAGGGCACTACCGTCTTTTGAATGGAACAACCGCAAATATCCTTACGAATTCCTGGACGTTGTTTATGGAGACAAAAACATTTACAGTACTGTACAGGATATGTTGAAATGGGATCGGGCATTATATCCGGGCAAGTTCTTTTCCAAAGAAACGCTCGACAGTGCTTTTGCAGGTTATAGCTTTGAGAAACAGGGCCAACGTAATTACGGGCTAGGCTGGCGGATGACATTTCTAAATAACGGAAAGAAACTATTGTACCACAATGGCTGGTGGCATGGCAGTAATACCGTGTTTATTCGTTTAGTCGATGAAGAAGCGGTCATTATTGTGCTAAGTAATAAATTTAATCGCCGGATATATGGAAGCAAAAATTTGTCTAATTTATTTGGTGATTATATGCAGAACACAGATTTTGAGGAATGAAAGCTAGCTGTCAGGTATCAGCCTTCAGCTATCAGCCGTAGCAAGCAATCATGAATTAATTTTGATATTTTAAACACCATACCTCATACCTCATACCTCATACCCCATACCCCATACCTCACACCTCATACCCCGTACGTTTCTTATGCAGATACTAAATTCAGAACAAATTCACCAGTGGGATGCTTTTACGATGGCAGCGGAGAAAATCAGTTCGCTGGAGTTGATGGAAAGAGCCGTATCGAAATGTTTGGAATGGCTGGAAAGCAATTACTACCTTGGGAAAGAAGTGATTATCTTTTGCGGGAAGGGAAATAACGGCGCTGATGGATTGATGCTTGCGCGTAAGCTGCGTGATATGGAATGCCGTGTGAAGGTTTTTATCCTGGAGCTTGGGCAGAAAGGTACGCCGGAGTTCCAGGCTAACCTGGCTGATCTTCACCACGTAAAGTTGGAGATCGCTTTTATACAAGCTGCAGAACTTTTCCCGGAACTGGCTGCTGGTTCTATAATTATTGATGCCCTGTTTGGTTCAGGACTGAACAGGCCGGTTGACGAGTTAACCGGGGGATTAATCACCCATCTCAACTCATCCGGTAATGAAATAATTGCCATTGATATGCCCAGTGGCATGTTCGCCGACAGGTCCTCCCGCGATATCGTAGTAATGAAGTCAACGCATACGCTTACTTTTCAGACTTTAAAGCTGGCGCTGCTGGTGCCGGAAAATGAAGAATATTTTGGGGAGATACATGTGCTGGATATTGGCCTTTCACCTGCTTTTTTACAAACCACCGACACCGATAATGAACTACTTGAAAAGCCTTTTATTAAATCCTTGTATAAAGCAAGAAATTCTTTTTCACATAAGGGCACTTACGGGCATGCACTATTGGTAACCGGTAGCTACGGCAAAATGGGCGCCGCTGTTTTGTCATCAACGGCCTGCCTGAGAACGGGCGCGGGTTTGCTTAGCGTTATTATTCCATCCTGCGGCTACGAAATAATGCAGGTATCTGCCCCGGAGGCAATGGTAATGCCGGGCAACGATGCGTTTCATGTTTCCTCCTCAGAAACCGATTTTTCCAAGTATAATGTCATAGGGATCGGTCCGGGTTTGGGTACAGAAGAAATTACTGTTAAGGCTGTCGATCAGTTACTGTCCAATTATCAATCACCGCTGATAATGGACGCGGACGCTTTAAACATGCTATCTGCTAACAAGGATCTCATTAAAAAGATACCACCATCTTCAATACTAACCCCGCACGCGAAAGAGTTTGAAAGACTGTTTGGAAAAGCTGACAATGATTTTGAAAGATTAACACTGGCAAGGGAAAAGGCAAAGGAGTTACAGTTGATCATCGTACTTAAGGGACATCGAACCTTTATTGCAATGCCTGGTGGCAAAGCCTATTTCAACAATACCGGCAACGCTGGCATGGCTACCGGCGGCAGCGGCGATGTACTAACGGGCATCCTTACCGGCTTGCTGGCCCAGGCATATACACCGGCGTCAGCTGTATTACTAGGTGTTTATCTTCATGGGCTGGCTGGTGATCTTGCTGCCGCAAAAAAATCACAGGAGTCCATGATCGCTTCTGACATTGTAAGTTTTTTAGGTGATGCGTTTTTAAGTTTAAATAAAGACGAATAAAATCAGCCAGATATCCGATTAAAACTGCAACGTAAAAGCAGTCCCCTCCCCTTCCTTTGATTGCACCTGGATGTTTCCTTTGTGCAACATCATAATTTGTTTGGATAAACTCAATCCAATTCCACTGCCATTTTTTTTCGTGGTAAAAAACGGGATAAATATGTTTTCCAGCACCTGCCCGGACATCCCGGTTCCATTATCTGCCACCTTGATCATTGCTTTACGATTAGGTGAAAGGAAGGCCGACAGCGTCACGCGGGCGTCTTCTTTTCCTTTCACGGCTTCAATACCATTTACAACCAGGTTTATCAGCACCTGTTCTACCAGGCTTGCATCGATATCCAGCATCAGGTCAGTATCCATAAGGATGATTTCCATTTCTATATTTTTCTGATCCAGCGTGGGCTGCATTAATTGTTGCAGGTTTTCAAAAAGGTCGCGTACATACACTTTCTTTAGGTTGGGTGTTGTTATTTTGTTGAGGTTGCGGTAAGTTTCCGCAAACTTCAGCAGTCCTTCGCTCCTTCTTTTGATGGTATCTATGCCCAGCACGAGGTCATCCAGACTGCCGCTATCATTGTTTAGATTTTTCATGGATTCCTGCAACCTGCTTTTCAGTGTTTCCGCGAGTGAAGAAATTGGCGCGATTGAATTCATGATCTCATGGGTCATAACGCTTAACAGCTTCTGCCATGCTTTTGACTCAGTTTCATCCAGTGCCTCATTCACATTCTGAAAAGCGATTAATTTGTATTTTTTGCCATCCGTTTGAAAAGCAGTTGCCGAAAGCAGGATCTTAAAAGCGCTTTTTTCGAGATGGGCGGTAGCGATTTTTGTTTCGGCAGGTTTAAGAGAAAGGATCTCTTTATACAACACATCATCCCGCCGGCTTAAAGAATGAATGGTTTTGAGATAAGGCAACTGCAGCATCTTTTTAAGTGATTCATTCATCCATACCACTACCCCATCATCCTGCTGGTAAGAAAGAATACCGGTATCCACCATTTCAAGTATTTTCTGCAGGTACTGGTATTGTGTTTCTTTCTCCTTGCTCATAACTTTGAACGTGGAATTGATCTCGTTGAAGCCTTGGCGCATGGGCTGTAACTCCGGTGGAGCATGTTTTACATCGAAATGACGGGAGAAGTCACGGTAATGGATAGACTCCACAAACTGGTCCAGCTCTACATGCACTTTACGCTGAAACTTATAAAATTCTATCACCTGGTAAACGATTACCGGTGCTGCAAAAAGCAGGTATAAACGTGGGCCGTTTACTAACAGGTATGCTGCACCGCAGAGCGCCATAAATAGCAGCGCCACGCGAATGAGCATGCTCCAGTCATTTCTTTTAAATGTCATATTTGCTCAGTCTTCGGTATAATGCGGTGCGCGTCAGTCCCAGTTCTTTGGCGGCTTTGGTTATGTTACCATTATGTTTTTCAATAACGCGCAGAATGGTGTTCTTTTCAACCGCACTTAGTGTTGATTCCTGGTTTTCGTTTGTATTATTCAGGGGGGATTCAAGGGGTGAAAAGATAAGATCTTTCGCTTGCAGCACGTCACCATCAGCCATGATCACTGCACGTTCAATAGTATATTGCAGTTCGCGCACATTACCGGGGAAACTATATGATAGCAAAGCATCCAATGCCTTGTCATCAAAGCGGAGGCCGGGTTTAAAATATTTATTGCTGTATAAAGTGCTAAAATATTTTGCCAGAAGAATGATGTCATTGCCTCTACGTCTCAGCGGCGGAACATTTATTTCAACAGTATTGATCCGGTATACCAGGTCCTTGCGGAACCTGTTTTCATTGGCGAGTTCCTGCAAGGGCAGGTTTGTTGCACAGATAAGCCGTATGTCAATTGGTATTGGCTGGTTGGTGCCCAGGCGTATAACCTGCCGGTTCTGTAAAACGCTTAGTAGTTTTGCCTGTTGGTGTAATGAAATATTGCCAATCTCATCCAGGAAAAGTGTACCCCCTTCAGCAGCTTCAAATCTACCTACCCTGTCTTCCCGTGCATCTGTAAACGCTCCTTTTTTATGACCAAATAACTCACTTTCAAACAAAGACTCTGTAAGTGAGCCAACGTCTACTCTTACATAAGCCTTGTTTGACCGAAGTGATTGTTGTTGGATTGCTTTCGCGATAAGATCCTTCCCTGTGCCGTTCTCACCAAGAATTAAAATATTTGCATCGGTAGGGGCAATCTTCTCCAGCTTCAAAAACATTTCCCGCATGGCATCAGACTCACCCAAAAGTTCTTTGCCAATGATAAAGCCCTTTTTCTTTTCCTCCGGGGCCAGGCTCTTAGCATTTCCTTTGTGAGAGAGGGCATCTTTTATGGTGATGAGGAGGCGCTCATTGTGCCAGGGTTTTACAACAAAATCTGCTGCTCCTTCTTTCAAAGAGCGAACAGCCAGGTCTATATCCCCATAAGCAGTGATCATGATCACCGCCGCCTCTGATTTAAATTCCCTGATTTTCTTGAGCCAAAAAAGTCCTTCATTACCCGTGTTGATGGAACTATTAAAGTTCATGTCAAGGAGTATAAGGTCAAAAGACTGCTTCGATAATAACCACCGCAGGTTTTCGGGGTTTTTTTCCGTGATCACTTCTTTTACTTCGGTTTTTAACAACAATCTTACTGCAGTAAGCACATCAGTATCATCATCAATCACCAGTATAGAAGCATTTTTTAATGTCATAAGTTGTAAGGTATGAGGTACGAACTATGGGGCTTGTGGATTGACTAAGAAAACAATTTCATTCTTAGCAACAGGCCGCAATATAATTATCTATTGCCAACTTATATTTATGCTGATATACCGGAGCAAGTCGGTACAGACAAATTGCCCGTGCCGACGCTACACCGAAAGCCTCGGTTTCTTTCCCGCACCCTGTATCGAAATCGGACACCGGTTGTAATAATAACGACCACCCAAAGCGGTAACTTTTGTATAATACATTGACAATCATGTTTCAACAAGTTGGCATATTGTTGACTTATACTTAACGGATTTTAGTTCATAAGCGATGGTACGCCACCTGGATTAGCAGCCAGGTGGCTTTTAAAAATTCTTAAATAATAAAAATTAGAAGAGTGGATAGGGTTATTGCGAAAAAGAAGTGGAGCGCCAAAAGGTTGTTGAGAATCGGAGGTATCGTAGCTATCATAGCGTTGGTTTTTTGCAGCTACTACTTTACTTCGGGCAAAAGTAGTTTACGCGTAGATACAGAACGCCTTACTATAAGCGAAATAAAAAAAGGCGCTTTTAAAGAAACCACACCGGTCAACGGCATCGTCTTGCCAATTACTACGATTTATCTGGATGCCATTGAAGGCGGTCGCGTAGAAGAAATTTATGTAGAAGACGGGGCGATGATGAAAAAGGATCAGCCCATTATGAAACTTGCAAATACAGATCTTGAACTCAGCCTTTCAAACCAGGAGACTTCCGTGTTCAATGTATTAACGCAAATGCAGATCTCGCGTGATAACGCTCAACAGAACACGATCGGGAAATTAAACCAGATGGCAGATGTAGACAATGCCCTGAAAGAAGCCGAAAGATTGTACTTGCTGAACAAGCACCTGTACGAACAGAAAGCTATCGGCTCACAGGAATTCAAGTCTTCAGAAAACTTATATAACTACCAGGTTCTTCGTAAAAAACTTACCACGCAAGTGCTTAACAAGGATTCATCTTCTACCAAACAGCAGGTAGACCAAATGAGAGAATCGTACGATCGCATGAAGAATGCACTGGCATTGATGCAGCGCAAGGTAGGTGACTTGATCGTACGTGCACCTGTTGATGGGCAGCTCACATCACTTGATGCTGAAATCGGTCAGTCAAAGAATAAAGGGGAACGTTTGGGACAATTGGACGTGCTCAGTGGTTTCAAAGTGCGCGCTGAAATTGACGAGCACTATATCTCCCGCATATTTAACGGACTCACCGGTGAGTTTACTTTTAACAACAAGGCCTACCAACTCAAAATTAAAAAGGTTTTTACACAGGTAACAAATGCCCGTTTCCAGGTTGACATGGAATTCCTGGGAGAGATACCCAAAGGTCTGCGCCGGGGACAAACCCTACAGATTCTCGTAGCGTTAAGCGATGAAACACAAGCAATATTATTACCTCGTGGTGGCTTTTACCAGCAAACCGGCGGCAACTGGATCTTTAAAGTAGCAGAGGATGGTAAAACGGCTTACAAGGTAGATATTCAACTCAATCGCCAAAGCACCGACTATTACGAAGTGCTGCAAGGCCTGCAACCTGGTGATAAAGTTGTTACTTCGAGTTACGAGAATTATGGTAAGATGCAGGAGTTGCTGTTGAAGAAATAAGCCATCAGCTGTCAGCTATCAGCCGTTGGCCGACTTCGTCAGCGAATCACTCGATAGTTAGTTTTGTGGTGTAGCTGTAAATCATTTTCCTGATTTGGATTATTTCAGTATCCAATTCATCGTAAATAGTTTGAGTTATGTAATTGAGATCTTTGCTAAGTAGTAACTGGTACTGCAATTCTGAAGCTGATCCTGCAGCGATAACCAGGAAACGTCTTAGTTCAGTACCAGAGTTTCTGCCGCATCCTTCTGCTATGTTGGTTGGAATGGAAGAACAGGAACGACGCATCTGAGATATGAGACCAAACAGTTCATCTTTCGGGAAAGATTTGGTGAGCATATAAATTTTCAAGGTAAGTGTATGACTTTTTTGCCAGATGGATAATCGTTGAAAATTTCTCATAGTAAAAGCTGGAAATTATGACTTTACATAACGAAACAAAAGGGTGAAAACCCCAGATTTTAAAAATAGTAGGACGTTGGCTGAAGGCTGATAGCTGAAAGCTGAAAACTGGCCTCATACCCCATACTTCATACCCCATACCTCATGATTAAAATCTCAGGACTCGAAAAAATCTACCGCACGGAAGATGTTGAAACGATTGCGCTCAACAAGTTGTCTTTTGAAGTTTCCGACGGCGAGTTTGTTGCCGTGATGGGACCATCTGGTTGTGGCAAATCAACGTTGCTGAATATTGTTGGATTGCTGGATGATCCGGACAGCGGCAGCTTTCTTTTTAACGGCATCGAAGTAGCTAAATTCAATGAGCGCAAAAGGGCCGAACTGCGGAAACGCAATATCGGGTTTGTATTCCAGAGCTTTAACCTCATCGATGAACTGACCGTTTTTGAAAATGTTGAACTCCCCCTGATTTACCTCGGTGTAAAGTCGCCGGACCGCAAAAAGCGGGTTGAGGAAGTGCTGGACAAAATGCAGATCATGCACCGCCGAAACCACTTCCCACAGCAGCTTTCAGGGGGGCAGCAACAACGTGTTGCTGTAGCGCGGGCCGTTGTCAATAATCCGAAGCTGATACTGGCGGATGAACCTACTGGCAACCTGGATTCATCTAACGGTAATGAAGTGATGACTCTTTTAACCGACCTGAATGAAAAAGGCACCACTATCATCATGGTAACACACTCAGAACATGATGCAAGATTCAGCCATCGCATCATCCGCATGCTGGATGGACAAGCAGTGATAGAAAATATAATGGCTTAGTGTATGTATTATAATGAACCTGGGGATAATGGATTGCGAACAGCGTCGTTCCTACAAAACAAATTAATCTGCACGAAATGCTTAGGAATTATTTGAAAATTGCGTTGAGAAATCTGCGCAAGCATCGGTTTATATCTTTTATCAACATCGTTGGACTTACCATTGGTCTAACATCCTGCCTGCTGATATTAACTTATTTCCTGGATGAGCTCCAGTATGATAATTATCATAAAAATGCGGACCGTCTTTACCGGGTAGCCCTTGATTGGAAGTGGAAAACTGGTGATATCCATACTGCAACCACCTCCGGACCCATAGCACCATTGCTGAAACAAAACTTTCCAGAGATAGAAAGCACTGTGCGCTTTTTTACAGAAGGCACCGAGTTCATCAAGACAAGCGGCGAGCCATTAAAAGTTACACCGCTGTTTACAGAGAGTAGTTTTTTTAAACTTTTTAGTTATTCATTTATTTATGGTGATGCGCCAACTGCACTGTCTGAACCCAACTCTATTATACTAACTGAAAGCATTGCCCGCAAAATGTTTGGTGAGGCTTCTATGGCTGCCGGCAAGGTTGTGTCTTATTTAAACGGGGCACCACAGAAAGTAACGGGTATTATTAAAGATGTTCCAGCACAATCTCATTTTAGTTTTGATGTAATAGGGATACTTGACACAAAATCTGATTTTATAAAAGCTTTCCAGAACTTCAGCATCTATACATACGTGTTATTAAAAGAAGGTGCTGATCCGGCGAAACTTGAGGTTAAGATGAATGCCCTTGTTACCAGGGAGGCAAATGATCCGGGCTCGGTAATCAGGCTGCCATTGCAACACATCACATCCATCCATCTTCATTCACACCTGGCAAACGAACTCGGCGCTAACGGAAATATCCTCTACCTGTACATTTTCTTTACTGTTGCGGGCATCGTTTTACTGCTCGCATGTATAAATTATATAAACCTCGCAACGGCTCAATCTATTAAGCGCGCCAAAGAAGTGGGCATACGCAAAGTCATGGGCTCCGCACGCTGGCAACTGATCCTGCAGTTTTTCACAGAATCATTATTACTTGTTTTGTTTGCCTCATTGCTCAGTTTGCTGTTGATGGAGTTGGTCTCCCCGTTCTTACAAGATATAACCGGGAGGCGGATAAGCATTTGGTCGAATGGGTGGATCTTTGTTACTGGCGTTTTGTTACTGGTTGCGGTAGGTGTGGGCCTGTTAAGTGGTATTTATCCTGCGATCTTTTTATCACGTTATAAACCGATTAGCGTTCTCAAAGGTGTTTTTACTAAAAGCCCTTCGAACACTTTTTTCAAAAGCTCGCTGGTTGTGTTCCAGTTTACGATTTCAACAACCCTGATGGTGTTTACCTGGATTTCCTATAAGCAAATTAATTTCGCCATGAATAAAGATCTTGGTTTTACAAAAGACCAGGTGATAGGACTACGGATCAGCCAGCAAATGCGTAAAACCAACCTGCAGGCATTTAAAACGCAGCTGCTACAAAACCCTGGCATATCAGGTGCTGCGTCTACTACGCTGCCGTTAGGAAATGACAATATAGAAGGACAGGGATTTGTGCTTGAAACCGATGGCCATAAGTCTGATAACAGTAGCATCGGCCAGTTGCTTGGCATAGATGCGGATTACCTGGGTGTGATGAAGATACCATTACTACAAGGAAGGAATTTTTCGGCGCAAGTAGCAACAGATTCAACCCAGGCTGTTATTGTTAATGAAACATTGGTCAAAAATGCAGGCTGGAAGAACCCGGTCGGAAAGCGTGTGTGGCTGTTCACTGGTGAAAACGATGTTACAACGGAAGCAAAGGTTATAGGTGTAGTTAAAGATTTTCACACCTCATCCATTCACAAAACTATTGCACCGCTTGTTCTTTTCATGGCTCCCCCGCAGGAAGCAGACAACCTGTATGTTAAGATAAAACCTGAGAACGCTACAACTGCGCTTGCATACATTCAAACTACTTTCAAACAGTTTGACAGGTATAATCCACTTGAATTTTATTTCCTTGATCAGAATTTTGCCAGGCAATACAACGAAGATGAGAAGAAGGGTAACCTGTTCCTGCTGTTTACAAGTCTTGCGATATTGATAGCTTGTCTTGGCCTTTTTGGACTGGCAGCCTTCACCGTAGAGCAGCGTGCGAAGGAGATTGGTATCAGGAAAGTGTTGGGCGCAACTGTTCAAAATCTTTTATTTATGTTATCGAAAGATTTTATGCTGCTTGTGTTGATTGCATTTGTTATTTCCACACCAATTGCATGGTGGGTTTCTAACACCTGGTTACAGGATTTCGCGTACAAGGTAAATGTTAGCTGGTGGATCTTCGCGGTCTCCGGGCTTGTTGCTTTAACGATCGCATTTTTTACCGTGGCCGTACAGGCATTTAAGACCGCGGATGCGAACCCGGTAAAAAGCCTGCGAACGGAGTAGTGTTTCAGGGATTGTTTAACCATTTATAAATTCATCATGTTTAAAAATTATTTTATCACTGCCATAAGGAGCCTTCAGAAGAACAAGCTTTTCGCTATCGTGAATATACTGGGGCTTTCACTGAGTATGTGTGTTTGCCTTGTGGCCCTGTTGCAGATAAAAGATGCCTTTACTTACGACAGCTTTCACCCTTTTCCGAAACGCAGCTACCGTATAATTACAGATATTACTGGTGAAAACGGTATTAGAGATCGCTGGGCTACCTCACCCCCACCGCTGGCTGATAGGCTCTCTTCTTTATACCCATTTGTTGAAAAGACGGTACATGTAGCCCCTGCGATGGATGAAGAATTGCAGTTTGAACAGAAAAAAATCCAGCTGAAAATTTCCTACACAGAACCTGCTTTTTTTGATATTTTCGGATTTGACCTGGCTGTTGGCAATAAGCGAGATGCACTTGCGCAACCCAACAGCATCGTTCTCACCAGCAAAGCAGCGGAATTGTTCTTTCCGGGTGAGAACCCCCTCGGCAAAAACTTGTCTTTTAAAAATGCTTCTGGTAATTATGTGGTTACCGGCATTTTGAAAGATAACCAGGAAAAATCACATCTCATAACCGATGCCTATGTATCGTTTTCTTCTTTAGAAATCAACAATCACAATGAGAATTTAGCGGATGAATGGAAAAAATACTCCTACTCCAGCACTTACGTGCTTCTAAAAGAAGACGCGCCGGTGGCTTCGTTGGAAAAAGCATTGTCCACGATATCAATGCAGAATGCGGCCCTTTTTCAATTGAAGAATATAAGCCGGCTAACTTACGATTATCAACGACTCGACCGCATATCACTAGGAGAAGACCTGATGCTCGGGGGCAATTACAAGTCCGCTAACTCTTTATGGATCATCTCAGGCATCACTTTCCTTATCCTGTTGATGGCCTGTTTTAATTACACAAACCTTTCGCTCGCCCGTTCCTTATCAAGAGCAAGGGAAGTGGGTGTTAGAAAAGCCATGGGTGGCTCAAAAAGACAGTTGTTTTACCAGTTTGTAACGGAGTCGGTTACCGTATCATTGTTTGCTTTGATATTTGCATGCTGGCTGCTGTTTGTATTGATGAAACTGCCCATAATGCAGGAACGGCTGTTGAACGGCGTCACGTTGGACCTGTTGACCGTTTGTTGGTTTGTTGTTTTTGCAGCATTAACAGGCATCCTGGCCGGGGCGTTACCTGCGGCAGTGCTGTCATCTTTCAAGCCAGTACAGGTGCTTAAAAATTTATCCTCAGTGCGGATGTTCAAAGGCCTGGCGCTCAGGAAAACATTGGTTGTATTACAGTTTGGCGTTAGTTTAATATTCATCGTTTTTTTAGTGACCGTTAATAAGCAGATTAGTTTTACCATGTCTTATGCGTATGGTTTTAAGGAAAAGGACATCATAAATATTCAATTGCCAGACTCAAAGGGTCACTTGTTAAAACACGAGCTGGAGAAGATTCCTGGTGTTGAAAGGATTTCATCAAGTTCCGATGTGTTTGGTTTTCATAGTTCTGACTATGCACCGATGAAAAAAAACCCTGATGACAAGAATGGGATTGGTACCGATAGATATTTTATCGATGAATCTTTTATTCCCAATATGAATTTGACTTTTGTTGCCGGAACGAATTTTAGCAGTGATGATCAGCCAGCATTAAAGAATATTGTCCTCAATGAAACTGCCGTTAAGAATTTGGGTTATGATCAGCCCGGGCAGGTTATCGGTCAGTCTGTTTGGTTGAATGACAGCACACCGGTAAAAGTTGTAGGCGTAGTAAAAGACTTTCATTACCACAATCTCAAACATGTTATGGGCAATCTTGCCCTCTGCTATGATACAGCCCGGAACAATTTTCTCAACGTAGAGGCACATGGCCTGGATAAAGGATCCGCCATTTCATCTTTGCAAACCGCATGGAAAAAAATATATCCCGCTAAACCTTTTACCTATTCTTGGTATGACGAGCAGCTTGCTATTAACAGGAATAAAAAAGAGGACGTTGCCATGATCAGCTTTCTTGCTGTAATGGCGGTGACCATCGCTTGCCTGGGACTATTGGCGATGGTTACCTATACTGCCGAGATCCGTCAAAAAGAAGTAAGTATTCGCAAGGTATTGGGAGCACAAGTGATGACTATAATAATGCTGCTATCCAAAAATTTTATCTGGCTGTTGATCCTTGCAAGCGCTATCAGTTTGCCGATCGGGTACATAGTGAGTACATTATTTTTACAGGAGTTCGCCTATCGCATTACAGTTGGCTGGCAGGTATTGTTAACCAGCGTATTCTTCATCCTCACAATCGGAATATTCACCATTATCTCACAGACTATCAAAATAGCCGTTAAAAACCCGGTAAAAAATTTAAGAACAGAATAGCTCACAGCGCTAAATTTTTAAAATTTATATGCTCAATTTACAACACGTTTCTAAGTGGTACAACAGTGGCAGCAACCGAACTTTTATTTTAAAGGACCTGAATTTGGAAGTGAAAGAAGGAGAATTTGTTTCTATCATGGGGCCATCAGGTTCTGGAAAATCCACCCTGCTGAATATAATAGGGATGCTGGATGAACCTTCAGAGGGAGATTATTTATTTATGGGGCAAGCGGTTCAGAAGTTAAAAGAGAAACACCGCTCGGCGTTGTACAAGCAATATATCGGTTTTGTTTTCCAGGCTTATCACCTGATAGATGAATTAACCGTTTACGAAAATATTGAAACGCCACTGATATACCAGGATATAAAAAGCTCGGAAAGAAAAGCAATGGTAGCTGATATCCTGGACCGCTTCCAGATCGTGGGAAAAAAAGACCTTTTCCCCTCGCAGCTTTCCGGCGGGCAGCAGCAATTGGTAGGTATCGCCCGTGCCCTGATAGCGAAGCCCAAATTATTACTGGCTGATGAACCTACCGGTAATCTTAATTCCAAACAAGGCGAAGAGATCATGGCACTTTTTAAAGAGCTTAATAACGAAGGGGTGGCCATTATACAAGTAACCCACTCCGAAAAAAATGCGGGGTACGGTTCACGGATCATCAACCTGCTTGATGGAAGGATTGAGAACTAACAGGCACGGTTATACGGAGTTACTCATTGTAGAAAGCTTTCGTTTTTTCAAAAACAAATCCACTTATTTCAATTAGTAGTAGTAAGCATAAAGCGCAACCTTCTCAGGTATTAAGCACAAAAGATTTTTAAAAAGACATTTTCTTATGAAACGAATTCTTATAACGGTAATTTCTATTTTCCTGGGTGTTGTGATAAAGGCGCAGGACAGTACATTAAGTCTCAGGCAAAGTGTGGAGACAGCTATTGCAAACAACCTGGAAGTAAAACAAACTGATCTCGAGTTGCAGAATGCTTCAGTTTATCTAAAACAGTCCAGGGCTAATCTGTTGCCCAACCTCTTTGGCAACTTGAATAATGGTTTAAACCAGGGCCGTAGCATTGACCCCTTTACAAACAGTTACATCAATCAGCAATTAAACTATGCTAATTTCGGACTGAACACCGACGTGACTGTTTTCAGTGGAGGACGTTTACACAACCTGGTTAGGCAAAATGCGTTAAATCATGAAGCAGCCAGGATGGATCTGCAACAAAGCAAGGATCAACTTACCTTAAATGTAATACTGGCCTACCTTCAGATACTCAACAATGAAGACCAGCTTATCCAGGCGAAACAACAAGCTTCCGTTACAGAGAACCAGGTTGAGCGACTCGAAATACTCGACAAAGATGGTGCGATTGCTCCTGCCCTGTTATATGATCTGAAGGGTCAGCTGGCAAATGATGAGTTGTCGATTATCAGCTCCCGTAATAGTTTGAATACTGCGAAATTAAATTTGTTGCAGCTCATGAATGTGCCTTATAACAGAACTTTGAAAGTGGAAAAGATATCTGCTGACCAGTTCGTTGCTTATGAAAGCAGTCCGGACGAGATTTACCAGTTGGCAACCAAACAACTGGCACTTGTAAAAGCTGCAGACCTTCGTCGCCAGGGCGCTGAAAAAACCGTAAAGGTGGCGAAGAGTTTTTTCTATCCGACTATTGGTCTGGGCGCCAACCTGTTTACAAATTATTCCAGTGCTGCAAGAAAAGATATTCTACTTTCTACTTCACAGGTCACGTCAGGAGACTATATTGAGATTTCGGGTAATAAAGTGCCCGTTTATACCAGCCAGCGAACTTATAATTCGGAGAAGATTAATTATTTCAGCCAGTTTAATAATAACTATAGTACTTCTATAAGTGTAGGACTTAACGTTCCCATTTTCAATGCATTCCGTGCTAAATACCAGGTGACCCTGGCGCGGATTGCGCTCAAAAATACGGAATACCAGTTGGAAACGACGAATATTCAACTTAAACAATCGATTGAACAGGCGCATTTTAACATGACGGCGGCTTACGAGCGTTACCTGGCATTGGTAGAACAGGTAGAAAATTTTACCAGTTCATTCCGGGCGGCTGAGGAGAGATTTATCGAGGGAGTGATAACCCAGGTTGATTATTTGATAGCAAAAAACAATGTTGATCGGGCAAAAACTAATCTTATTATTGCTAATTACGATTACTTGGTAAGGACGAAGGTGTTGGATTATTATAAAGGGAAGCCTCTGTGGTGAGAGAAATTTAACCGCGAAGGACGCGGAGAGGAAGCACAAAGGGCCGCAAAGAATAATCTTTGTGGCCCTTTGCGCTTCCTCTTGGTAATTCTTTGCGGTTAAAATTATTTTATAGCGTCGTGTATTGCGTTCGCAGAATCCAGGTGCATTCTTAGCACTGGTAAAGTCTTTTCTGCAAAAGCTTTAACATCAGCGTCATCACTTTTAGTGGCATTTTCAAAGTCGCTGATGTCTTTTTTATGGTCGTCTACCATCATGCTGATATACTCCTTGTCGAATTCGGCGCCAGTTTTTTCATTCATGTCATTAACGTGTTTCTGATGATCTTCTCCCAAAGAAGAGGGAAGAACGACGCTTTTACTACCTGCAAGTGTTTTCATTTCCTCGTTGGCTGCGGTATGATCTCTTTCCATCATGGCGCCAAAGGCTTTAACACGTTCATTAACAGCTTTACTTTGTGCCAATTTGCCAAGCTGAACTTCCATCATTCCACCGCTGGCAGCTTTTACCATAAATTCTGAGGCGTTTTCAGGAACCAGTTTGTTGTCCTCGTTAACATCTTTAGCTACTTCAACGCTATCGGAGTTAGCGTCATCACTGTTGCCACAGGACTGTAAAGAAGCGGCTGCAATAAGGATTGCAAAAAATAAATAGGTTTTTTTCATCTTTTTCGATTTAAAAAAATAAATAATGTAATTGTTATTACATGGGCTTATTCAAATGTTGTGCCTTCGACTGCGGCCCTATCAGCTTGCATTTTTGGGGAAGAATCTGCACGGACGTCACGAAGACACGACCGCACGAAGAGACACAAGGGCCTTCGTGCCACTTAGCGCCTTCGTGTCTTCGCGGCA
>JBBPYM010000237.1:0-27108 GCA_038199905.1 Chitinophagales bacterium
ATCGCTGTTTTGATGACACAGGTGGGACTGAGTCCTGCACTGAGAAAATTTATAGCCGGCGTGGTACTGGCAAACAGTCAATATAAACACGCACTGGAAAGCGATATCTAGCCTTTTAAAGGATTACTGTTAGGGCTGTTTTTTATTGCAGCAGGCGAATCTATTAATGTTAGTCTTATCGCTCAGCAACCCGGTTTGATCGTCGGATTGGTGCTATTAGTCATGACTATAAAAGCCCTGGTTTTGTTATCCCTGGTAAAATTTTCAAATTAGGTGTCGATCAGAACATGCTCTTTGCACGTGCCCTGTGCCAGGTAGGCGAATTTGCTTTCGTGCTTTTTCTTTCAGTACCAAAGAAAAATTTTGCCCGTACCTGTTGTAGATATAATGGTGGCGGTGGTAGCCATCAGCATGGCATTAACGCCACTGGTATCACTACTGAACGAAAAAGTTTTGATGCCTAAGCTTGGTACAAAGTTATCAGCAGACGAAAAAGATGCAGATGAAATAGATGATGAGAGCAACCCCATTTTCCAAATTTACGGATGCTGGTAAGGTCAACAAACCGCTTCGATGCTTTTGACCAGATGAATGCAGGCATGTTACATATATACCGGCAGACACTGGACACCTCCATAAGAGTTGGTGTTGATGCCATGAAGTTTCCCGGGTACAGGGCGTATAGCGCGCAAAGAGCTGCAATGACTTTCCGGAAATATGATGAGCTCAGCATGAAAAAACTATCGTCTATACGTGAAAAAGAACAATATATAAATACCGCCAGGGAAATTTTGAGGAACTGGAAAATATTATTATAGCAGATAACCACAACCTTGTCTTACATAAGGAAGCCGGCTGGGATGAAGATGGCTTGATACGGGACGCATCGGCAATTCCGGAAAACATGCTCTCTAAATAACAAGCTTAGTTCCAGATTTCATTTTCTGCGGTTAGTATAATTGGCTTACTGTCGGTAACTACGACCGTATGTTCATGTTGAGCAACAAAACTGCCATCGTTTGTGATAAACGTCCAGCCATCGCCTTTTTCATCCGCGAAGCTTGCTTTAGTTGAAATAAAGGTTTCAATGGCCACCACAGAATTCTTCCTGAACCTGGTAAAATTGGCACGGTCATAATAACAGGGAATTTCAAATGGTTCTTCATGAAGGCTCCTGCCCACACCATGGCCAACAAGGTTTTTAATAACGCGATATCCTGACTTTTTTGCTTCTGTTTCAATAAGACGACCGATCTCAGAAATTCTTACTCCACCACGAATTTGATTGATCGCGGCAAGCAAGATGCGCTTTGAAGCATTAACCAAAGGCAGCTGTTTGTTGATGTCTTCACCTAATACAAACGAGCCACCATTGTCTGACCAATACCCCCCAAGCTCTGCAGAAACATCAATGTTTACAAGATCTCCTTCTTTGAAAACTTTTTTATCAGAAGGTATTCCATGCGCCACTTCATTATTCACGCTAATGCAAGTCCAGCCCGGGAAGCCATAGGTTAGTCGCGGTGCGGAAGCTGCGCCCATATCAGCGAGTATAGCCCCACCATATTCATCGAGCGCCTTTGCCGTCATCCCCGGTCTTGCATACTCGCGCATTTCTCTCAATGTAACCGCCACTGCAGAACTGATTTTTTGCATTCCGGAAAGATCGGCATCAGAAGTAATAGACATATTCGTGTCGGTTTTTTTTAAAACTGTTAATTTAGTAACAACCTAATGAGCAGTTTGTTGTCAAAGCACTACCCGCTGTCCAGATCAGCCCTGTTGTTTTCTGTGTTCACTTTTAACTTGTTGGTAATCCACAAAAGGAAGATCACGTTAAAAATAAGTGTTAGCGGGATAACAGACAGGTTTTTGAAAAACAGCAATAGTACCCATTCGGAAGACGTTTCTGATATGATATTTTCTAGCTTTAATTTGTAAAGTAAACATGTCTGGCAAGCTGCATATTCAATCAATTTGTTGATGATAAAAGTTACAATGAGATAGACGGTAATGTTTAATAGCACCTGTTTCCAGCTGGTTTTAAGAAATATTATCGCAGTTCTCCAGTTTTGTGTGCGGTTGGCTGCTTTTGTGAACAATTGCACGATTCTTAAACCGCCCTTTTTTACATTGGTAAGACCCAGTGTGTAAAGAAAATTAAGCAGCCTTGTAGACTCGATAGTCACTTCCAGCATAATGTTTAAGGACGACCCAATTATATCGAATGCACCTAATTGTATAGCCCTTCCAAGTGCCGCAATAAGTGCAAGCAGAATGATCTTTGAAAAATCATCCTTGAAAAAAAATAGAATGGCTAAGCCAGCCAGGTATTGTTTTTAGTTTGTAATAAAGGTTCATGGAACATAATGTCTAATGAGAAAATTGTGAAATATCACGGTATAAATGAAATAGAATTATTAAGCACCGCTTTAAGCAATGAGTTTGATTGAACTGATTATTGTAAATGGGAAGGCTCTTGATAAGAAAACCGGCAATTTCCTTGCGAAGAATCAATAGGTAACGGAGGCTAAAAGCAGATTTACCGTTAACCACTAAACGCAGTATCTTCTATCAGGAATTTAAATATCTCTGCAGCAGGTTTGTCCTCCGATTTCGATGACGACTGGCCTGCCCACATGGTTGTTAATTCTTTATTATCCTGTTGCCTAGCAGCTGTTCGCATAGACAAAGTCAGGCTTCCCTGCAAAGGATATACTGGAATTTTAATATCTGAGTTTTCGAAATGCTCTATAAACCTGTTCCTTAAACCACGAGCCCAGCGGCCCGAGAAAGCTTTTGTTAAAACGCTGTCTGTTTCAACCGCATTTTTTAAAGCGGTTTTATAGGACGGTATCGCCAGGCTTTCGTCGCTGGCTATAAATCCTGTGCCTACCTGTACCCCCTTTGCCCCCAATATCATTGCAGCCCGTATGGTTTTGCCATCATTAATACCCCCTGCAGCAATTACCGGGCATTTGATATTGGCTGCAAGCTGCGGGATTAAAGACATAGAGCCAATGAGTGGAAGCGGTTCGTCTGCCAAAAAAGTTCCACGATGCCCGCCGGCTTCTATTCCTTGCGCCGTAATAGAATCTATGCCAAGTTGCTCTAATATTCTGGCTTCTTTCAGGCAGGTTGCCGTTCCAATAAGAGCAACGCCCTGTTCTTTAAATGTCTTGATTATATCTTTTTTTAGAACACCAAAAGTAAAACTCACCACGGGTATTTTCTCTTTCAACAGCAGTTCAATTTGCTCGGTATATGAATGAAACCTGATCGCTTCCACTGGTATCTTTGAACAACTCAACTTGTTTATTTTGCAGAACGCTTCAAGGTGTTTTTGCATTTCTTCAATATCACCCTTTTCCCAAAGAGGAATATCATGAACAAAAAGATTAACGGCAAAAGGTTTGTTGGTTAGCTTTTTCGTTTGGGCAATGAGTTCCGCTGTTTTCTCTGGTGACAATCCTCCCACGGGAAGTGAACCCAAACCTCCCTGGTTTGATATTGCTGCAACCATTTCAACAGATGTAACGCCTAGCATAGGCGCTTGTATAATCGGATAACTGATTTTCAAAAGATCGGTTAGTTCATTAGTCCATTTCATAGAACAGATTGTAAGATTGAAATTTTATATCCATAATAAGTGTTTATTCTTGCGTTGCTTGGTGTCCTCACAATAATCTTGTCTTGTGCTGTTCCGGCATTTTTATAACTTGTACCTAAATTGAAAAAATGATGAACCATTCGTCTTCAACTGCTGTTAACTTTATACTGTCTTTTAACAATATGAGACTTCTGCAATTCAGCTGTGGACAAATGCCTGTTTAACTGACCAGTTTTTTTCTGTCTGAAAATTGGAATTACCAATGAAGTTATTAATAATTTATCTTAAGCCATACAAATGGCTAATCGGCTTATCGTTGTTCCTGGCTGCGATTAACCAGGTTTTTTCCATGCTGGATCCGTATTTTCTTGGTATAATCATTGACAAATTTGCCGCACATCCGCACCATATCGGCCATTATGATGAGAAACATAACTTCGTAATAGAGCGACCAAGGGAGGAACACGAATTTCTAATGGGTGTGTTGAAATACCTGGGATTTCTAATAGGCGTCGCCATGATTTCAAGGATTGCCAAGGCATTCCAGGATTACTTTGTAAATGTAGTGGTACAAAAATTTGGCGCTAGCCTTTTTACTGACGGGCTGAAACATTCGATGAAACTCCCCTACCAGGAATTTGAGGATCAACGTAGCGGGGAAACGCTCAGCATTCTTTCCAAAGTTAGAACAGATACGGAAAAATTTATCATCTCCTTTATCAACGTTGTGTTCGGCGTGCTGGTAGGAATCATTTTTGTTTCTGTCTATTCTTTCAGCCTGCATTGGTCCATTATGCCCATCTACCTCGTTGGAATTTTTCTGCTTGCACTGCTTACCAGTGTGCTTAGTAAAAAGATAAAGATAATTCAGAAAACCATCGTTAAAGAAACAAACTCATTGGCAGGGTCAACAACAGAATCTTTAAGAAACATCGAGTTGATTAAGAGCCTGGGACTCACTGAACAGGAAGTAAAACGGCTGAATACCAATACCTACAAAATATTGGGACTTGAACTCAAAAAAGTCAAGAGTATCAGAGCGCTGAGTTTTATCCAGGGCACTTTCGTAAACTTCCTCCGCCAGCTTATTATGTTTACCCTATTATGGCTCGTCTTCCAGGATGTACTGACAACAGGTAAATTGCTGACCCTTACCTTCTACTCGTTTTTTATATTTGGTCCACTGCAGGAGATCGGTAACATCATCCTTTCTTACCGTGAAGCCGAAGCTTCCCTGAACAACTTTGACCACCTGATGAAGAAATTACCTGAACCAAAACCGCTTAGCCCGATTCCAATAGGAAATATCCGTGAACTTGAATTTGTAAAAGTCAGGTTCAAACACCAGACTGCACAGCTGTTTGCATTAGATGGTATCAGCTTCGATGTAAAAACCGGCGAAACCGTTGCCTTTGTTGGCCCCTCGGGTTCAGGCAAAACAACCCTGGTTAAACTATTGGTTGGACTATACCGCCCCAACGAAGGTGAGATACTTTATAATGGGATCCATGGTCATGATATTGATTTTGACACGCTCCGTACACAGATCGGCTTTGTTACACAGGATACTCAACTATTTGCCGGAACCATCAAAGAGAATTTATTGTTTGTGAACCCTTCTTCTACAGATAAAGATCTGCAGGATGTGTTGGAAAAAGCCGCCTGTTATAACCTGCTTGCAAGGGCCGACAATGGAATAGAAACCCTGATCGGCGAAGGAGGGATCAAAGTTTCAGGTGGTGAAAAACAACGACTGTCCATAGCCCGGGCCTTGCTGCGTCATCCAAAAATTTTAATTTTCGACGAAGCTACGTCGGCTCTGGATTCGATAACAGAGGAAGAAGTTACGTCAACCATTCGTTCGATCTCATCGCAGCGCGAACAGATCACAATACTTATCGCTCACCGCCTTTCAACCATCATGCATGCAGACAGGATATATGTTCTTGAAAAAGGCAGCGTGGTAGAAACCGGTACCCATGCGGAATTGCTTGGTGAACGTGGCTTATATTATGCCATGTGGCGCCAGCAGATCGGTGAAAGAAAAACAGTAACCACAGCTTGACAAACGCTTTAAGTTAGAACTGGCTACTCATCAAAACGCTGCTTGATATAATTCTTTATAATCGAGTCGCTTTCCAATCCTTCCATATCGCTCAGTTCTATTTCAAGGGCGCGCGTACTGATCTGGATTTCAGATAAAGAAAGAAACAAAGACAGCAACATCGTCACCAGGCTGGAAGCAAAAAAAAAGCCGGCAAGCAACGGGTATACCAGATAAACAAAGAACATGCTCAGCACACACATAAACAGACCGAAAACACCAAACCACTGCATCAACCGTATCAATCGCAAGCGTAAACGGAGATTTTTGATCTGCTTTAAAACGCCTTCTTTATTAGCGTGCTCATTATATTGTGAGTGAAGACTCCTGATTAAATTCGCCAGTCCCAAAAAACGATTCGTGTACGCCAGCATCAGCAATGAAATAGCCGGGAATAATAATGCTGGTGTGGTGATGGATAGTTCCATACAGGAGGTTTAAATTAAATATAGAACATAACCTGATTATCCCCCTGTTTATCATATTAGTTGAGAATAATAAAGTCATTTATGTGCCTCCAAAGGTTGAAAAAATAAAATTTTGCCCTATTTTAGACATGTTGTGAATCGTTATAATTTGATTTAACCATCTTGTATTATGAATAAACCAGTTAGAGTAGGCCTGATAGGCTTTGGCGCTGCCGGCCAGATTTACCATGCCCCCATCCTGACCTGTGTTGATGGCCTTGAGTTGATCCAGATAAGGGCATCGAGACCGGAACAAATAGCGCTTGCACATCACAGGTATCCCGACGCCGAACTGGTGACGGATAATGATTCCATTATTAAAAATGAAAATATCGATCTCGTTGTGGTGGCGACCCCCAATGACTCACACAGTCCCCTGGCAAAGGCAGCGCTGCTAGCCGGAAAACATGTGGTGGTAGAAAAACCCTTCACAATTACTTCAGTGGAGGCAGACGAACTTATCAATCTTGCCAAACAGCAAAACAAGATCCTTACTGTTAACCAGAACCGCCGCTTTGAAGGAGATTACGCGACTATAAAAAAAATTATAAACAGTGGAATGCTGGGTGAACTGGCTGAATTTGAAAGTCACTATGACCGTTTCAGAAACTACCTGAGACCGAACGCATGGCGGGAAGAGAACATGCCGGGTGCCGGAATATTCTACGACCTGGGCGCGCACCTTATTGACCAGGTATTAGACTTGTTTGGCCTGCCGATATCACTAACTGCTGACCTTCGCCTGCAACGAAAAGGTGCAAAAGCGATTGATAATTTTGAACTGGTGATGAACTACAACAACCTGAAAGTGACCCTTAAAGGTGGCATGCTGGTTAAAGAACCATTACCCCGTTTCATTATACTGGGAGAACAGGGCAGCTTTGTAAAATACGGCACAGACGTGCAGGAAGAGGCCTTGAAAGCAGGTGGCATCCCCAATAAAACCGCTACCTGGGGTATGGAGCCGGAATCTTCCTGGGGAAAGATCAATACCGAATACAAAGGAATGCATCTCGTATCTAAAGTGGAAACTGAAAGAGGTAACTATGTAGATTTCTATCAAAATGTATATGATACAATAATTGGAAGATCATCTTTGTTAATTAAACCGGAAGAATCGCGTAATACTATCCGCATCATTGAACTTGCCATGCAGAGCAATGCCGAGAAGCGTACAATCAGCTATTCCTGAGGACACATTAGTCAACAAACCAAACCATAAAAATGGATCATAAAAAAGCAGCCGCACAGAAAGCTGTAGAACTGGTACCAGATAATTCCACCATCGGGCTTGGCGCAGGTTCCACGATGGCGCATATGGTCGGGTTTCTAAAAGCGAAAGCTGGAGCAGGCCTAAAGTTTAGCGTACTTACTTCGTCGTTTACAACCAGGAAATTATTATACGAGCACAACATCAAAGTCCAGGACACTGCGTTCACAGCTTCATTTGATATTTATTTTGATGGCTGCGACCAGTTCGACAAAAACCTGAACGCATTAAAAAGTGGCGGTGGCATTCACACGAATGAGAAGATTCTTGCAGTGATGGCCGACGAATTTATTCTAGTTGGTGATGACTCAAAATCTGTTGAACAACTTGAAGTAAAATATCCCCTGGTAATAGAAGTGTTACCCCAGGTAGTATCGTTTATTCCAGCTATCATTAAATCATCTTTTACTGGCGTCAAAACCGTTCTCCGCTTTAGCAGCAACAAAGATGGCGCACTGGTTTCAGACAACGGAAATCTTATATTTGATTTGTGGTTTGATGAGTGGCCCGAATTATCTGCCATCAATCCAACACTAAAAAACATCCCCGGTATCATAGAAACCTCGCTCTTTTACAACATAGCAAAACGCGCTGTAATTTCCGGCAGCCGCGGCATCCAGGTCCTGGAGAAATAGGTATGGGGTATGAGGTATGGGGTATGAGAGAAAGTCTGCATTGAAAATTAAGATTATAAGCCTAACCTACGCCTGATGGCTGATAGCTGATAACTAACACCCATACCTCAAACACTCATACCCGATACACTCATACCTCATACCTCAAAAAGGAATATTCACCTTAACACTCCAGTTCCTTCCCATGTTAAATACACCTAACCGCCCGGTTAATTGGTTTTCTGCAGCATATTTCAATCGACTCAGGCTGTTCTGGTAGGCAACATCAGTCAGGTTCTTTCCAGCAAGATATAAACTGAATAATGTTCTGCCTTTGCTTGTAACGTCACTGCCAATTCCAGCGTTTAGAAGTGAATATCCCGGTGTAGTGGTTTCTGTATTAAAGCCGGTAAAAGGATTGTTCTGCGCAAATGTATTATCGAGTTCAAACATTACGTAGGCATTCTTGAATAATTTTCCTTTTTTTGAAAAATCTCCTCTTAGCTGGTTCAGCAACCTTGCAGCGGGGATAAAAGGCAGGTTATTGCTCCCATCCTGTTGCTGGTTTAAAGTTCCGCGAACATATGAGAAAGTATTTTCAATATGCAACCAGTCAAGTGGATGTGGGTGTATATCAAGATTAAATTCAGCACCATATAACTTCGCATTGTTCTGATTGAAGCGGAAAGCAATATTATCATTACCGTCGATATTTATGATCGAGTCAGTGCCATCAGTAGCAGATAACTTTCGATAGTAGATAAAGTTTTTTATACTGTTGTAAAAGATGCTGGCAGAAAATGATACATGTTCCGTATTGATATCAATGCCCGCATCTGCCTGCAGGCTAGTTTCTGACTTAAGGTTCTGCTCGCCGTACTCATAACGGTTGGTGCCTTCATGAGCACCATTGCTGGCGAGCTCCGGGATGCTGGGAGCGCGAAAACCGCGTGCAAGATTCAACTTAAGGGTAACAGCATTATCGGCTTCGTAACTGAAACCCGCACTCCCCGATACATTTGAAAAATGCTTGTTGAATTTCTCAAATTTCACGTTGGTTCCTTCCTTGAATTCGCTGGAGCGTAAGCTACGGTTGTCCACCCTCAGGCCGCCGCTGAGCGTTAATTTATCAAAACCTTTTTTGGTATAAACGAAAGCGCCGATGTCGAAAAGATTGTAGCCAGGTATCAACATTTCAGCGCCTTTGTTAGTATTGACCTGACGCATTCCATTTACACCGATCGTTGTTTGCCAGTTATTTTGTTGTGCGAAATGATATTGAATATTGTAGTTGATTGTTTTCAGGTCAAAATACAAACCTATTTCTTTCGGATCCAGTACGTTCCCAAATTCCTGCCGTTGGTTTCGCTGAAACCCTATGTTTAATGTTAAGCGGTTTTCACCCAATCTGAAACTGTTGTCCAGGCTTACTTTAAAATGTTCAATATGCTGGCTGGGAACAAAGACGTCGCGGGTTTTAAAATCGCTACTGGTAGTGAACACTTCATTTTCTAAGCTGCCCAGGTTTTCCAGCTTTGTAAATCGCCCGGTTGCGCTGTCCCTGTCACCCTCTACCAGTCCAAGGGATTGATTAAAATTGCTAACTAACAAATGACTGTATCCCCAGCTTTTATTTAGACCGATATAACCGCCAAAGTTGCGTTCATTAAACTTTGAATTAAATACACGGCCATCATACTTGTTGGTATAGTCGTAAGCAGATTTATGCGAACCGTATACATTCCAGTTGAAGCTGTTTATGTTGCCCGCGACATTAGCATTCAAACCTATCAGGCCGTTATTGGTCTGGTAATTACTGAAAACATTTCCTTTAACGGTTCCTGCAGCCACCGGAACATTCGTCAATATATTTATCACGCCCGCCAGCGCATCGCTTCCGTACATGATAGACGCCGGGCCCTTCAAAACTTCCACCTTATTCACACTGTATTCATCTATTTCTATACCGTGTTCATCACCCCATTGCTGCCCTTCTTGTCGCATTCCATCATTAACTACCACCAGCCTGTTATACCCCAGCCCGCGAATTGTTGGCTTTGAAATCGCCGGCCCTGTTGAAATCTGTGATACTCCCGGAGTTTTACTTAATGCATCCATTAAGTTCGTGGCTGAGGTTTTTAAAAGATCCTGCCTTTTCAAAATGTCAACCGGCACGGCAGACTTCCTGACCGAGGTTGCGGAGGACACACCAGTTACCGTTACTGCCTCGTTTTCAACAACCGAAGGGTTTAAAACAAAGTCCTTCTGAACATCACCGTTCAAATCTACTTGATCAATTTGCGAGGTATACCCGAGAAATGAAACCTCCACTAAATACCTGCCTGGTGGAAGATTTATTATTCTATACTGTCCCTTGTCATTAGATACCGAACCGCTTTTCAGATCCGAAAAATAAATAGAGGCTCCTGCAAGCGCTTCACCCGTTTTGAGATCCGTTACAGTGCCTGACACGGAAACTTTTGCATTTTGTTTTCTGCCGGATCGAGACCCTTCTTTGGTTTGCGCTCTTAAGCTCAAAAATGACAGCGAAAAAGCGACGGTAGCAACCACCACAAAAAATCGCCATAGCTTGTTATGTTTTGAAACCATGTTGCAAATATAAACGGTTTAGCAGATACCCAAAAAATAATAGAAATAATTTTTACTAATGAGATGTTATTTGCTCAAGGTTACCGTAAAGATGGATCCTCTGCCAACGGTGCTGGTGCAGGTAATTTCTCCGTTGAGTTCGTCCACCAATCTCTTTACAATAAAAAGGCCCAGGCCGGTGGAAGCTTCGCCGTTTGTAGGCTGAGAAGAAATCTTTCCATATTTAGAATACAAAAGAGGCAGGTCATCTTTTTCAATACCCACACCTTCGTCACTTACCTTTATTGCGACGCTATTACGTTCATCAGTAACGTCAACCCTTACCTGCTTTCCAAACGGGGTGAATTTTATGGCATTGGATATAAGATTCTCACATATACGCGTAATAAATTGCCGATCGCTCATTAAATAAAGAGAATGTTCAGAACTGTCGAATATAAGCTGAACATTCTTTGACCGGGCAGATGGTCTGAAACTATCTGTTATATTTTCTACTACCGCTTTTAAATTAATATGCTCCACTAGCACAGCCCGCTGATTGGTTTCAATTTTTTCAACATTCAGAATTGTTGTTATAAGTTTTTCGCCATTTTGCGTTAAAGCAATGATATTTTCAATAGCCATTCGCTGTTCGTCATTTAAATTCTCATTGTCTGACTGTAATATATTCCCCCACACGCGAATGCTTGCAAATGGATTGCTAAGGTCATGCGAAACCATACTGATCAACGTATTCTTCTCTAGATTGAGCTCAGCCAGCTTTTTATTCTGCCGAGAAATAAGGCCGTTAACTGCTACCAATTTTTTATTAGCGCTGCGCTTAACAACGAGAAAAACGGCAGTAATTGACGCAATGACGGCAGCAGCCAATGCCAGGTATGTTATAGCATTGCTTTTAATTTTTTCCTTTTCTATGTCAGCACTTAACCTGAAATTTTGCTGTTCTCTTTCTTTTGCATTATACTTTTCCTGCAACGACGATATGGACCGATTTATTTCGCTGTTGACAAGTGCCGTGTCCAGGGCGTACCAGTTCTGTTGGTACATAAAAGCTTTTTTGTAATCGCCTTTTCGCGAGTACAACTTCGACAATAAAGAATAGCTATCAGATTCTTTAGCCTTTGAATGTAATTGCAGCGCCAACTGTAGTGATTGTTCCGCATACCATACAGCCGAATCGTATTTTTTCATTTCTACGAATACGTCCGCAATATTTAAATAATCCACCCATAGGTTAGTGATTGCATGCTGCTGGTTATGAACTAACTTGTTTCTTCGGAAAAAAACCAACGCTTCTTCGTAACTGCCATTGCGATAGTAAACATTGCCAATATTATTATATAGAGAGGAAAAGTCCATCTTACCTTCATAGGGTTTACTTAGGGCAAGCCCTTCGCGAAGAAATAACATGGCGCTGTCTTGCAGGTTTAGCTGGTTATAAATCGCTCCCAGGTTAGTATAAGCGCTGATCAGGTTTATCACGTCTCCCCGCTGTGTAGAAAGTCGTGCACTTTCAAGATATACTTCTTTGGCTTTGTCGAAACGTTTAAGGTGAGAGTACATTATTGAGAGATCACTCAACGCCGAAATTTCATATTCTGTTGAATGAATATCCCTGGCCGCCTCCAGCGATTCAATATAGTAAGCTGCTGCATTCTGATAATTACCCTGCAGTTCCTCCCCCAGGCCTTTTAACCGGAGCGACAGTAGATTGCCCTTGACGAAACCAATTTTTTTTGATTCAGTTTCTATAAACTCCGCGTAATCTTTCAGGGAGTCAATCTTTTCTTCAGTAAAATCAAGGCTTCGATTGTAAATCTTCTTTATAAGGTTGCTGTCCACCCGTTGTGCAAAAATTGTATATGGAAGCAGTAAGAGAGGAATGATTAACCGGCACTTCACTATATTGAATTTATAATTGTACCACAACGGTTATGTTATCAGGTTATTTCTCAATGCATATTTTACCAGGCCCACTGTGTTGTTCACCCCTAACCTTGCGATCAGGTTTTTCCTATGCGTTTCTACCGTACTTACACTCAGAAACAACTTTTCCGCAATTTGTATGTTACTATATTCTTTGCAAACAAGTACCAACACCTCTATTTCCCTCCTCGACAATATCTCTTCTACATTTTTATCCTCAAGAGAAATATCATTTATAAAATCATTTCCCCGTCGTATGTCTACTTCCGGTGTAAAATAAGTACCCCCGTAATATACAGCTTGCAAGGCATTGAGCAATTCTTCGAGGGGGGCATTTTTTAAAATGTATCCCTGGATATCATATTTCAATAATTTGTGCACATTTCTTGTGCCTCTCATCATGGTAAGATAAATAATTTTTAGTGTAGGATGAAGATCACGAATCTCTTTGATCAGCGATTCCTCGTTAATATCAGGAAGGTGCACATCCAGCAATAATATGTCAATCTCTGTGGTAGGTAGTTTGCTTAGTAGATCATTTCCGTTTCGTGAGGTGCCGATAACGGCGAGATTTCCCTGTTTTTTTAGGAGGAGTGCCAAACCTTCCAGGTATAATTCCTGGTCTTCTGTGATATAAATTCTAATCATTGGAGCATGCATTGATATATTCTTCTTCGATATTCATTGCAACGAATATAAGGAGCTTTTACAATGCTGTTCAATGAACAGGTATAAAAACATAAAAGCCCTGCTGGTATCCATGGCTTTTATAAAAAATTATTCAGATGATTACCGCACTTTCAGCATCGGTCTTACCTGTTGGAGTGGTCCGTTTTGCAACCTAACATAGTAGGCGCCTGCTGGTAAAGGACCACTGTTAAAATCTATGTTATGAACGCCGGAAGGATAATCGTTGTCTGCAAGCAACCGAATCACTCTTCCGGAAGTATCCATAACCTGTATGAGAATGTGCCCGCCCTTAGATCTGAAAGTTATCCTGGTACTTTCCACAAAGGGGTTTGGATAATTAATAATCAGCTGATCACCCGCTGCCCGGTTCAGCTCATCCAAACCGGTAATAGACAAAGCTGTATTGCAGGATGCGCCATTAATCAATGGCAATGCTTGAAAAGTATTATTGTCCATAATTGGTAACAGGTCATTACCTTTTACGCAAAACCAGTCGCTGAGCAGGGAAGCATAAATACTTCGGAAGTCATACTGCATCGGCACGCTGTCATTTACACCAGCATTAGTAGGAATCGCTGGATTATTACCCAGTATACCCGACTTAACATTTTTACCAAATACAAATAAGGGAGCAGCAGCACCATGATCTGTACCGGCATTCCCATTAGATTTTATTCTTCGGCCAAATTCCGAGAAAGTCATTCCCACTACACGATCTTCAACACCTAGCCCTTTAATATCATCCATAAACGCTTTAATCGCATCAGAAACTCGCTTCAACAGATTTGCATGCGTTCCCACAGTAGTATCCGCGGTGCTTACCTGGGCTGAATGATTGTCAAAGCTGCCGGTGCTTACCATGTAAACCCTGGTTCTTAAACCGCCCTTCACCAGCCTGGCAACAATTTTTAGCTGAGCCGCAAGATCGTTACCTGCAGGATAACTGCCTTGAACCGGCACTTTGGCGGCAGCCGTTTTAACAACATCGGAATAAAGCTGAGACTGCCTGGCTACCAGGCGAACATAGGTGAGTTCTTTTCCCCAGGGGGTGTCGGGTACTGGGTCCTGCACACCATTTAAAAAATTATAAAATGCCGTCGGATCGCTAATGCTCATTCCCATATTTACGGTGGGTCCCTGGAGCGTTAGAGAAGTTATCGACCCAATTTGGATGGCCAGCGGATCAGGCACGGTAGCATTTGGAAAACCGTTCGGGTATTGCGGGTATTCTCCATTGAGATACCTTCCCGCCCAACCGCTGTCCAACTCTTTATTAGAAGCAGAACCGGTCATCCAGATATCTGTCGCCCTGAAATGTGAAAAGCTGGGAGAAGGATAACCTACCGCCTGGATCACAGAAAGCTTTCCATCATTATAGAGAGATTGCAAGCCAGTCATCGAAGGATGCAAACCCGTTTTATCATTTCCATTAAGGGGCAACACTTTATTCTCGGGAATCGCAATATTAGACCTGGCGTTATAATAGAGATTATAATTTTCCAGCGGAATCACCATGTTAAGTCCATCATTACCGCCGGTTAACTGCACAATCACCAATACGTGATCTGTATTTGTAACGGTGCCCATCAGGGCCTGCATCAATGGCGAATATTCAGAGAATGCCTTGATGGAGTATCCCCCAATAATAGAAGGCAAAATAGTAGCTGTTGGTATGCTGCTTTTCAAAAAATCTCTTCTTTTCATCAGTAATTTTTAAAGTGTGTTCTGCGTGTATCCTAAACTGTTATATCACAATTCGGTTCCTGAATTAACTGCTGCCTGTTATCAATTACTATGATAACTGGTATTCAGCGAGGTTCATAAAATATTTATACAACGTACGCAACCGTGTTAAAACAGTTTGATAAGGTATCCCTGAAGGGGCAGGGTTAGCGAGGTAAGCGATCCATGCATCTGTCCAGTACTGGTCATTTTCCTGCCCTGTTAAAAGAATCTGCTTTTTGATGGCAGCCTTTGAAGTATCAGAAAGTGGAACGGTAAATAAAATTGCAAGGGAGTCTTCAATAAGCTGGTTTGGATTACCCGGATTAGACAATCCTTTTGCAAACGCGATGGGATCGATCTTTATAGTCAAACTGTTTCTTGTATACCCATTAGCTATGAACAAATCGGTATACTTGTTTCTCTTGGGAAGCGTATCGGTATTCAGCCAAATTTCATGAAACTGCGGCTCCTGGTAGTAAGCGGGCCACCCGGCAACATCAGGAGGGTCGCCAATGCTTTCTCCCATTGTTAAAACATAATTTCTAATATATTCATACATACCATAGGCGTCTGCATAAATTGTATTAACATCAGGAAAAACCATGCTGAATTCCCGGGACATTCCAATAGCTACATCCACCGGGCTCTTTATCATGCAGCCCCTGTTACTTGCTTCAAAAAAATGTTCACTATTGAATAAAATAAACAGAACAGGTTTGATATCCCAGTTGCTGTTTTGAAATACCTGCGCAAGCGGGTCAATAATGCTGGCTTCAGTGTCCGCGTTAATATCATAATAACAGAACCAGCGGTATATTTTCTTGATGATAAATCTTGAGACCTCTGTTTTCTTATTAAAGATCATATTCAGCAGGTCGTCAATTTCCGGCTCCCCGGCGCTTGCGGTATTACGCGTGGTTATGGTAGTTTTATAAAAAGAAGAGAATACTTTGTCTTTCTTATCATGCCTTGCGTTGTCGTAGTAAGATGCTATGGTAGTTGAGTTCACACGCCATCCCGTTAGCACCCGGGCTCCGGCTTTCACGTCGTCTTCAGTGTAGTTAGGACTATTTTCTTTTCCTATTGTGAAAAGCTCCTGTAATTCCCTGCTGTAGTTTTCATTAGGGGCCGTGAGTGTACTATCCTTCCCGTTAAGATAGGTTAGCATACATGGATCAAGCGTTACCGCTTTTACCAGCGATTTAAAATTACCGAGGCAGTTTGTGCGAAGCAGATTATGGTGTTTATAAATGAACTGCGATTCTCCTACATCAGCTGTTTCGGTTGCAAAATGATTGTGCCAGAATAGCGTCATCTTTTCACGAATACTCCTGTCCTGGTTAATCATCTGCCCGATCCACCATTTTTTAAAGGACGATCTGCGCTTGCTGGTAATGTTTCCATCAGTATTAGCATCATTTACCCAGGTGGTTCCAGGTGCAATGGCAGTATCTGGTATTGTAGCTCCGGTGGGATCATAATCTTTTACTGGTGGTGCAGGCAGAGGGGTAGCAGGATTCAGTAATTCATTTACAACATCGGGAAGAGATTTGCCCTTGAAATAGGCAATGTCTTTTGGCGCCGCTCCAAACATGGTCCGTTTAAGTAAATGAACTAATTCAGCAGTACCCCAAGGGCCAGTATAAGGACTAAGTCCTGCTACTGCAGGCAACTCGCTGACTGTAGTAAATGCTTTTGGTTGGGTGAATGTTGGGCTGCTCCTCGCAGTTAGAAATGAGCGTCTGTCCATAAATTTACTTTTGTTCTGTAAGGGAAGCAGTAACACTTAAATTTAAATAAATGTTAATCCTTAGAAGCAAAAGGTAATCCAATTATGGTTTATACCATTATTAAGGGGATAAATTCAGGACTTTTACGTTGTTTTTTTTGATTTAAGGTGAAACGGATCAGCTATCAGCTGTCAGCCAACAGCTGTCAGCTACCAGCTTTTAGCTTAAGATTGGGCGCAAACATCATTTACATTACTTGAGTTTATTTGTTATCCGCAAACTCAATTACATACCAGTCTGAGTATAACGCATTCTTAGCTGATGGCTCATGGCTGATAGCTCATGCGTCATTAGATGCTTAACAAAACAGTAGGTATAACTTTTTTTATGCTCCGACTAATTTGAACTGCCCGTTTCATTTTATTGAATGCTTTCAATAATGCCGGCAATCCCCTGTCCTCCACCGACACAGGCGGTTACAAGGCCATATTTTTTGTTCAAACGTTTTAGATCGTTGGTTACCTGCACAGTTAATTTTGTACCCGTGCACCCAAGCGGATGTCCCATGGCGATGGCGCCACCATTTATGTTAACTGTAGCGGGGTTCAATCCTGCTTCCCTGATCACCGCCAATGATTGTGAGGCAAACGCTTCGTTTAATTCAACAAGGTCTATCTGTGAGAGATTCATCCCTCCTTGCTTCAATGCTTTTGGAATTGCAGCAACCGGCCCGATACCCATGATTCTTGGGTGTACACCTGCACTTGCGCAGCTTACAAGACGTGCAATAGGTTTTATACCGAGCTCATTCACCATCCCCTCGCTCATCACAATAACAAAGGCGGCACCATCACTGGTTTGGGAAGAATTGCCTGCAGTAACAGTTCCCCCGGCAGCAAACACGGGTTTTAATCTTCCTAGCGCATCGATGCTGGTATCACTTCTCGGGCCTTCGTCCGTGTCTACCAGGTAAGATCTTTTTTGCTTTTTGCCTTTGGCATCCAGGTACACTTCTTCAACCGTTATCGGTAGAATGCCTGTTTTAAAATAACCATTTTTAATGGCTTCTATTGCTTTCTGGTGTGAGTTATATGAAAATTCGTCCTGCGCTTCTCGTGAAACCTGGTACTCTTTGGCAACTGCTTCGGCTGTTAGTCCCATCCCTAGATAATAGTCGGGTGTTTCACTGGCTACACTGTAAGCCGGAACTGGTTTCCATCCCGCTGTGGGAACCATACTCATACTTTCAGTACCTCCAGCCACAATACATTCAGCCTGGCCACTGCGTATTTTGGCTGTGGCAATGGCGATGGTCTCCAGGCCACTGGCGCAGTATCGGTTTACCGTCATGCCCGGTACACCTATTCCAAGTGCCCTGACTGATATCATTCTTCCAATTTGTAGCCCCTGTTCTGCTTCGGGAACAGCATTGCCTACTATCAGATCATCTACCCGCGAAGGCTCCAATTGAGGAATTGTAGCAAGTAAACCCTTTATCACTTCTACTGCAAGGTCATCGGGCCGGTAGAATCGAAAACCGCCTTTCTTTGCCTTAGCTACTGCTGTTCTGAAACCTGCGACTATATATGCTTCCTGCATAACCGTTTTTTTACTGGTTGAAATAAAGTTGTTTATGCAACTTTTAGTAAAGTTATGCAAATTTATGAAGCGGCCATCAACGTTCCTGGAGGTGTCACCGAATACACAAAAGCGCCTAACTTCGCAATCAATGATTTACAAAACCTTTAGAAAATTTTTATTTCTTTTTCCGGCGGAAAGCATTCACTATGTTTCCATGAATGCGCTAAAACTTGTCTGTTCCCTGCCATTTACAAAACGAATGGTGACAAACTTGTTTCACCCAGGCGAGCACAATGTTCCGGTAAAAGTTTTTGGCATCACTTTCAAAAATATCATCGGACTCGCTGCGGGGTTTGACAAAAACGCAAAATACCTGCATGAACTGGAGACACTCGGTTTTGGGCATATCGAAATTGGTACAGTTACACCTCAACCACAATCGGGAAACGCAAAACCAAGGCTTTTCCGATTGGCAAAAGATAAAGCCTTAATCAACCGGATGGGCTTTAATAATGATGGCGTAAAACGCATTTCGGAAAGATTAAAAGATTGGAAGGAACAGACATACTCCAGAAACCTGCCCAACTCTCCAATTGTCATTGGCGGAAATATTGGTAAAAATAAAATTACACCCAACGAAGATGCGTGGAAGGATTATGAACTGTGCTTCAGAGCACTTTTTGATTACGTAGATTATTTCGTGGTCAATGTAAGTTCGCCTAACACACCAGGTTTAAGAGAATTGCAGGAGAAAGATTCACTGAAAAAAATTCTTTCACACCTGCAAACAATTAATTTCATGCAGGTAAGTCCCAAACCAATTCTGTTAAAGATCGCACCCGATCTTACCGTTGGGCAGCTTGATGATGTTATCGATCTTGCAGTTGAAATAAAACTGGATGGCCTTGTTGCAACCAATACCACTATCAGCAGGGAAAACCTGTTTACCACAAATGCCCGGCTTGACCAGATAGGTGCAGGTGGTTTGAGCGGTGAACCAGTAAAAACCAAATCGCGGGATATTATTAGTTATATCATAAAAAAATCAAACAACGCTATCCCTGTGATAGCGTCCGGAGGCATTTTCAACGCTGTGGATGCGCGTGAAAAAATAAATGCAGGTGCGTCTCTCGTGCAGGTATGGACAGGCTTTGTGTATGAAGGTCCTTCAATAATAAAAAATATTTTGCGAGGCGTAAACCATTAACAATATATTGGCGTTTTGACGTTTGTAATCCAAAGGATGCTATTTTTGCGCCCAATTAAAAATGCTCAATGGAATCACTTTTTACGGCGGAAAATTTTATCAGTTTACTAACGCTTACATTGTTAGAAGTTGTACTGGGCATAGATAATGTAATTTTTGTTTCCATCATCATGGGACGGCTTGACAAGGCTTCCAAACTCAAAGCGCGAAGGTGGTGGATGTTTACTGGTATTGGTGTTCGTATCGCTCTTTTGATAGGGTTGGGATGGCTGGTTCAGAACGGTAATAAAGAATTATTCCAGGTTTTTGGCAAGGGATTTAACCTGCGAAGCCTTATCATGCTTGCTGGTGGTTTCTTTCTTTTGTACAAAACGGTAAAGGAAATTCATGAAAAACTGGAAGGCGAAGAAGCAGATACTGCCGGCTTTGAAAAGAAAGCCCCATCAAAATTAGCCGCGGTTGTTGGCCAGATTATATTAATAGACATGGTATTTTCTTTTGATAGCATCATTACAGCTGTTGGTATGGCAAGAAGAATTGAAGTAATGATAGTAGCCGTTATCATTGCCATGATCATCATGTTCCTTTTTTCCGAGAGAATCAGCAACTTCATTCATAAACATCCTACCTTAAAAATGTTGGCCCTGTCGTTCCTGGTTATGATTGGTGTAGTATTAATCGTTGAAGGATGGGACGCGGAAAAAGCGCATGACCTTCACCTCAAGAATTATGTGTATTTCGCGATGGCATTTTCATTCGGCGTTGAAATATTGAATTTATGGATGAGAAAAAAGGGGATGAAGCCGGTAAAGTTGCGAGAACCTATATTAAAAAAGGAAGCAGAACCCACAGATTCTGACCAGGCTAAGTAACCGGTATTAAATATGCCTGAGTAATGTGACTGCAACGATGCCGGCAGTTTCAGTTCTTAGCCTGGTGTTGCCTAATGTAACCGGTAAAAAACCATGCGCCAGGGCAAGTTCAATCTCCTTTTTTGTAAAGTCGCCTTCCGGACCAATCAACATTAAAACATTGGTTTGTTCCTGATGCAGTTCACTGATGGAGTGTTTGCCAGCTTCGTCACAGTGGGCTATAAATTTCTGAGGATACTCAAACGAAGGAATGTTTGCAGAAAGCAGCACAGGATTCAAAAGGACGGGTAACCAGTATTGCTGGCTCTGCAGCATAGCACTTACCAGTATTCCCTTCATTCTATCTAAGCGGAAATGATGCTTTTCAGTTCGCTCACAAATAAGTGGTATAATCTCACCCACTCCAATTTCCGTAGCTTTTTCCAGGAACCATTCGAACCTTGCAACATTTTTGACTAATGAGATGGCAATTGTGATCTTTGGCGATGATTGTGGATGGTATACACTCGACAAGATCTTAACACCTGTTGATTTTTTATGAACCTGTATTATTTCAGCAGTATGCAAATTGCCGAGACCATCTGTCAGCGACAACTTTTCACCTGCTTCCATTCGCAACACCTGGACTATATGCCTTGATGTATTTTCTTCCAAGAATATGACACCAGTGCCCTTTTCCACCCGCTCCATATAAAAATAAGGAAGTGCCATCAGGTATTATAAAAACAGAATTTAAGAATCATGATAATTACGAACTGCCGTATCGTTCGTGTTTAAAAAGGCGCATCATCATCGTCGAGTGGTTTCGTATTCATTTTGCTTCCAGCCTGGATGTATAGCTTTGGGCCATCTGTATCTTCCACTGGCCGCCAATTTCCGCCGGAAGGCATGTTTCCGCCTCCCGGGCCGTTGCCTTCGTCATCTTCAACGAATTTCTGAATATGCAGCAAGGCCCGCAGCTTGATAGTTTCAAGTGAACCATTTCGATGTTTAGCTATACGAACATGCGTTTCGCCTTTATTGTTTTCACCCATTTCGTTGGCAGTGATATCATAATATTCGGGACGGTACAAAAACATTACCATATCGGCATCCTGTTCTATAGCACCTGACTCGCGGAGATCACTTAACTGTGGCATTTTATTTCCCTCTTTCCGCGATTCTACCGCCCTGCTTAGCTGGCTCAAGGCTATGATAGGCACCTGTAATTCCTTCGCAAGCCCTTTCAGATCCCTGGATATGCGGCTTATTTCCTGTTCCCTGTTACCGTTTTTATTATCCCCTGCGCCACTCATCAGCTGCAAATAGTCAATAATGATCAGGCCGACATTATGTTTGGTTTTTAAACGGCGGCACTTTGCCCTTAGTTCAAAGATGTTTAACGCGGCGGTATCATCAATGAATATGGGTGCAGTTGCGAGGTGTTGAATTCCTTTAGCATACAACTGTTTCATTTCGTGCTCTTCCAGCTTTCCCCTTGAGATTTTTTCCAGCCATATCTCGCTTTCTGCGCTGAGAATTCTTTGTACAAGCTGTCCAGCGCTCATTTCAAGGCTGAAGAAAGCCACTCCTGTAGGCTTGGTTGGATGCAAGGCCGCACTCCGTGCCAGATTAAGTGCAAAGGCGGTTTTACCCACAGACGGTCGGGCTGCAAGAATAATGAGATCTGTTGGCTGCCATCCGTAAGTGACTTTATCCAACGTTTTGAACCCTGTTGGCACACCACTTATATCTTCATTCTTCGACCTCAGGTCTTCAATACGCTGGATTGTTTTTACCAGCACCGAATCGATACTGTCGAAGTTTTTTCTGAGGTGATTATTGGTGATTTCGAACAATTTGCTTTCTGCATCATCCAAGAGGTCAAACACATCAGTACTATCTTCATAGGCATCCCCAATTATTTCACCACTTATGCGGATCAGTTCTCTCTGGATAAATTTCTGGAGAATTATCCTGGCGTGCGCTTCTATATTAGCAGAGGAGACTACAGCATTGGTTAATTTTGTAACATAATAAGGGCCTCCTACAATATCGAGTTCTTCCCTCAATTTTAGTTCTTCAACAATTGTTAAAATATCAATCGGCTGACTTTTTTGGGCGAGGCCCTGCATGGCGCGGTAGATCCGTTGGTGACTCTCTACATAAAAACATTCAGGCTTTAATATCTCCACCACTGCATCAAATGCTCCTTTTTCTAACATAATTGCCCCTAGCACAGCTTCCTCAAGGTCTTTTGCCTGTGGTGGAACTTTACCGTACACCATGGTGCTCATGTCCAGCGAACTCTTACGGCGGTTCTTTCGGTCTTTGTTTAAGTTAGTGATGTCCATGTTTATGTTAAACGCTAAGAATTTTTATTTAAGTACCAGCAGTCCCTGGTATTGGCCTAAAATGTTGTTATTTAATTGTTACGATAATTCGAACCAATTATCAAGTCCCAAATTCAGGGAGGCGAATATAAACCCCTATTCATCCTGAAAAAAGAAATTTAAGTACCAATATTTATTACGAAGTGATGCACATGGTTATCCACACCAAAGTGCACCTTGTCCTGTGGATAACCCATTTAATCCACAATTTAAAAAAGTTTTACGCCCTCGCAGGATATTTATACACACCCGGGGTGCATAAAGAATTAAGGGGAAATATTTGGCTGACGATTTCAAACCACAGGATGGAGATTTATCTGTTTTAGAACCTTTTTTGGATTTTTCTTAATCGTCTTTCCCGCCATTGTCATGCGTTTAATAGATTAGGTATGAGCTTTGAGGCGGGTGGATAACAATTATAATCAAAGTTCTAAATTGATCGTTCGTTCATGCCTAATAATGAAGGCTGATAGCTCACACCGCCACATTTCTTCTCTTAATTTTCGTATTTTCGGCCCCTTAAAAAGAAAGGAGCATTTGCAATGACCATTAGTTATAACTGGCTAAGTGAGTACCTGCCGGTAAAAGTTGAACCAGAAAGGCTGTCTAAAATTCTTACTTCTATAGGCCTGGAAGTTGAAAGCATGAAAAAATATGAAGCTGTGCGCGGCGGACTAAAGGACCTCGTAATCGGTGAAGTTATTGAATGTGAAAAACACCCGAATGCAGATAAACTATATGTTACAAAAGTAGATACCGGCAACAAAGAACCGTTACAAATCGTTTGCGGAGCGCCGAATGTAGCAGCGGGTCAAAAAGTAGTGGTTGCCCCTGTCGGTGCGACAATCTATCCGACCAATGGCCAGCCCATCATTATGAAAGTAGCAAGCATCCGTAATGTAGAAAGTTTTGGTATGATCTGCGCCGAAGACGAGCTTGGACTGGGAGACAGCCATGCAGGAATCTTAATACTGCCAGCCAACCTGAAGGCCGGTAGCGCAGCAGCTTCCTATTTTAATCCCTATGAAGATATCATTTTTGAGATAGGATTAACACCTAACCGCATGGATGCGATGAGTCACCTGGGGGTAGCGAAGGATGTCTGTGCCTACCTTACCCATCACGATAAACAAATATTGAAAGCAAAAACGCCGTTTACCAATACTTTCAAGCCGGATAATAATAGCCTGCCCATCACTGTGAGAATAGAAAACACCTCAGGCTGCCAACGTTACGCAGGCGTTAGTATAAAGGGGGTTACTATCGCCCCCTCGCCCAAATGGTTGCAGGATAAACTTAAAGCCATTGGTCTCCGCACTATAAATAATATAGTAGACATTACTAACTATATACTGCACGAAACCGGGCAGCCACTTCATGCCTTCGATGCTGATGTCATCAAAGGCATGACCATAGTGGTCAAGACTCTTCCGGAAGGCACAATGTTTTTAGGTCTGGATGAAAAAGAACGTAAGCTTTCTGAACAAGACCTGATGATCTGCAACGAAGAAGACCCTATGTGTATAGCCGGGGTTTTTGGTGGGTTGTACAGCGGAGTGAAAGATAATACTACCAATATCTTTTTGGAAAGTGCCTGGTTTAATCCTGCGATGATCCGTAAAACTTCTTTCCGGCATAACCTGCGTACAGATGCTGCCAGTCGTTTCGAAAAAGGTGTTGATATATCCAATACAGTCAATGTGCTTAAGAGGGCAGCACTGCTGGTGAAAGAAATTGCCGGCGGTACACTCGCCTCTGACATTATAGACATTTATCCCGATCCCAAGCCAAAAACCGAAGTAGCAGTTCGTTACCATTATCTCAAAAAATTAAGCGGTAAGAACTACCACCAGGATGCTATCCGTAAAATACTGGAGGCATTGGGTTTTGAAATGATCAAGGAAGGAATTGATGAAATGCGGGTGAAAGTTCCTTACAGCAAAACCGATATAACCTTACCGGCAGATATCGTGGAAGAAATTCTCAGGATCGATGGATATGATAATATCGAAATCCCGACTTCTATAACTATCACCCCTTCCGTTGATGACCATGCACCATCGGCATACAAAGAAAAAACATCGAATTATCTTACAGGGGCCGGTTTTCATGAGATAATGACCAATTCAATTACCAACAGTAATTATTTCACGGAAGCAGTGCTGCAATCAGCGGTAAAAATGGTGAACAGCCTGAGCGCCGATTTAAACATCATGCGACCCTCTATGCTGGAAACAGGCCTTGTATCACTTGCATATAACCTCAACCGGCGCAATGGCAACCTGCTTTTCTTTGAATTTGGTAAAACATACTATACCAGTGGTGTGGGCAAATATGAAGAACGAGAACACCTTGCCTTATATGCTGCCGGCAACCTTAATGAATCTTCGTGGCGAAATAAGCCATCAAAAATTGATTTTTATTACCTAAAAGGAGTTGCCGCAGGCCTGTTGCAGCTAATGGGTATCAATGATCCGGACGTTGTTCCATCTGATAACCATTCTTTTGAAAACGGGATGAAGGCCTCGGTAAATGGCCGCGTTGTGATGCAATTGGGAAATGTTTCACAGCAAGTGCTTGATCGGTTCGATATTAAACAGCCAGTAGTATTTGGTGATTTCAGCTGGGATGTGTTGGTAATGTCTGCACCTGCAAAAAACCTGCGCTTTATCGAACTCTCCAAACAATTACCAGTTAAAAGAGACCTGGCGATCGTGGTTCCTAAAACACTACCCTATGAAGCTGTGGAACAAGCCGTTAAGAAGATTAAACTTTCCAAATTGCAAAATATGCAGTTGTTTGATGTTTTTGAAAGCGATAAGTTGGGAGATGGCAAAAAATCATTGGCGGTAAGTTTTACATTCCTTGACAAAGAAAAAACATTGAATGATAAGGAAATTGACAGCATGATGAGCAGTATAATGGGTGCCTTTGAAAAGGAACTTCAGGCTGAAATCAGGAAATAACATTCATTAGCTTGTTAGACGGTTGGTTTTTACCGGTTCATATGACCAGGCGATATCGGCTTTGCTTCACACTTAAATTTGCACTTTCTGGCAGATCTTGACCAACATATCAAACGTTTAAACGACAAACTTCACCAGTTAATTAAAAGATACGCAGTTCTCCAAAAAGAGAATAACAAGCTAAAAAATGATCTTAACGCCTTGAAATTGAAGGAAAAAGAACAGGAGGAACAGCTTGAGTTGTTTGCACTTCGCAATGATGTTCTTAAAGCATCCAAAGGCGAGATGAAGGAAGACGAAAAGAAAGGTTTCGAAAAAAAGATCAACCAGTACCTTAAAGAAGTAGACAAATGCATCGCACTTTTAAATGAATGACCAGTTATTGCAGTAATTATTGTTGACTGACCAAGGGCTAAAAATGATTTTTTTACAGTTTTAAACTTAGACATTGCAGGAACTAGTAGCTATAAATATACTAATTGGCGATAGGAACTATCGCATTAAGATTGAACCGAAAGACGAAGAAACCGTTCGAAAAGCAGTCAGGGATATCCAGAATAAGGTAATTGAATATAAAACGCAGTTCTCCGGCAAAGACATGCAGGACTATGTAGCAATGGTGCTCGTATGGTTTGCCACCGAGCGAATGGCTCTCTTACCGGCATCTTCTTTGCTGCCGACCGAGCTTCAATTAAAGCTGGATAATATGGAAAGCGCACTTGATAGAATTCTACAGGAATGACGGGGTTCTCATCCCGTCTGGCACTTTAACAAACCCGAGAGCTACCAAGCCCATAAACTAACAGCTACCGGAAGTAGATACAATAACACATGAACTATTGAAGTTGAGAACTTTGAAGAACAAACTTTGAACTATTTTCCGAACTTCATTTCGTACTTTCGCTAACTACCCACTCAAAGAGCCACATGTTACCTTAGAGAGATTATTTATCAAATTATAAACAGTTATAAAAATCATTTCAATGAATTCCACGCTTATTTATATCTTAATAACTGGTGTAGCCGCCCTGCTGGCTGGAATATTTATAGCGGGTAAATTGGTGTATGCCAAAGACAACACTAAAAAACTGGAAGACGCAGAATTACAAGCCCAAAGGATTCTCGCCGACGCGCAGGCCAGCGCCGAAAGTCTTAAAAAGGAAAAACTATTAGAAGCGAAAGAAAAATTTGTTCAGCTTAAAGCGGAGAGTGACCGTGAGGTGTTGGATAAAACACGGAAGATTAGTGACTCTGAGAATCGTATCAAACAAAAAGAAGTTTCCATTATTCAAAAAGAAGGAGCGCTCGACAAACAAATAAAGGACAATGAGAGCATTAAGGAAAATCTGAACCGTCAAATTGAA
>JBBPYM010000238.1:0-8120 GCA_038199905.1 Chitinophagales bacterium
AAAACACTTTTTACCAAACATACACGCCTGCATCGGTTGGCTTCTCTAATACGCTACAGCTTTCCAATATCAATCAACATCCACATTTGTAATGTTATTGTCCGGGATTCGGTCTATCAACTTATTATAAGGATCGATGCCGGCTTTTACCGGTTTCCCTTTACATGCAGCGTCAGTTTTGATGTGCCTGCCTGTAGCTTGTATTTCTGCAGGTACAGCGGATTGATTTTTTTCCTTTTATTTGCATCTCTTGTTTCCTCGCCAAAGATGGCGATATCGATATAATCATTCATGGCCGCAACTGATTCCTTCCCGCTGCTGTCGGCGTACATTTTTTTCGCGCTAAAATCCAGGGTGACATCGTAGCCGTCTTTGCCCACCGCTTTAGCCGTTGCCAGATTCATTTTGTTATCATACAGGGTTATTTTTTCCCAGGTATCTGTAAGGCAATATCTCAGGGAGTCAGGAGTATGTTTTGTAATGAATGCATAAAGGTCGTTGCTACCAGCAAAAGGCGGATCAGGTTTTAATGCAAAGCTGTCACGGAACTCCCGCAGTGCCGTGTTCAGCGCCTTGTCGCCAATAAGGTCCCGCAGTCCGTATAATACAAGACTTCCTTTATTGTACCACTGGTAGGGTCGGTTACAATTTATGAAAACATTTTCTTTGTTTGCTTCGTTGCCTCTTCCGCTTAAGTACCCGTCCAGCTCATTTTTTAAGAAACGTTTCATATTGTCTTTGCCATATTTTTTTCCGTCAGCAGCAGGGCAGTGTACTCTGCCAGCGCTTCCGATATCAGGTTGGATCCACGAGTGTAGTTGGGACTAACCTGGTGGCCCCTCCATTGATGTGCAAGTTCATGCGCGGTTACAAAATACAAGTAGTCAAAATCATCCGGATCTTTAAAGTCGGCGACCCAGGCAAAACTTTCAGAAAACGGCACTGTGTTTGAAAAACTTTGTGCGAAACCGGCGTACTTTGGAAATTCCAGCAAGCGCATTTGCCGGTATTGAAACGGGCCATACTCCTGGCTAAAGTATTCAAGTCTGTCTTTGTATGCACTTACAAACCGTGACAAATTAAATTCATGCTTCTTATCATAATAAATCTCAATATCAATCCTGGAGCCATCGCTGAGTTCTGCAGAATCACGTAACAGTTCGTAGCGGGCTGAAACAATGGCATAGAAGTAATTAATAGGCGTATCCTGGATATAATGAAAGTGCCTGCGGCCATTTTCCAGCCAACTTCTTTGAAGATAACCGGGCGCCACTGCTACCTGGTCAGGCGCAGTGCTTAATACAGCTTCAAAATGAATCAAGTCTGCATCGTCATTAAACACCAGCTTGCTCACCCCCGCTGAGTCGCCACGCGGAGGATACTCGTCGTATTTCGGTTTAAGTCCGTTCTTCTTAAGGTATTCATCACTTTCTATTTCTTTCTGCGGGTTATAACCAAAGGAGGGAAGTCCACCACTGTAAAAAGTACCATTGTATAAAATCTCCCTGGTGAGTCCGCTGTTTACAAATCCTTCGTTCACAATGGTAGACTCTATGTCCATGATGGCTGAGTCGCCGGGTAACAGTGGCGCTGGTAATTTATAGATACGATAATTCAGCGTGTCTTCATTTTTCTTGAATAACGTAAAGTTAGAAAAGGGATAGTATAACGGACTCGTATATTCGATTTTACTGCCGTTATAGATCATGTTAAAATGTTCGTTCTGTTCGCCAAAGAGGTGGAGATCGCTGATGGCTGCACCTGACTTAATTTCTATCTGAAGTTTTGCGTGTATAACCACTTTTCTTTCCTCCGGAATAATGTCTGCTTTCATGAAGAGGCTGGTAACTTTCGGTTGTGGAAGGTTCTCATATTTTTTAAGCGTTTTTTCATACAGGGCTGTATGTTTTCTGATGTCCCAATATAGATATTTTTACGGGAAATGCTATCTGATTTTAAGTTTGTTTTCCAGGCTATTTAAAAACCTACTGACGCTTTATGGTGATGGGTTTGATCATAACCGCATGAGCTACCAGATCCGGAACATCAGGATGGGATTTCCGTAATGAGCAACACCCGTAAATTTCATGGTACACAAACGTTTGCGTTAAAAAAAATTATTCCACCTCATAGGGATGTGGTAGATTTAATTTTCTACTAAAATGGATGGGTAGCGAATACGGTCCACGACCGCTTTGATTATTGAAACAGTTTAGTGAGAATTTTGCGATTGCCCATGTATGAATTGGCCTGTTAAGGAATTTTTACGAATCGCCTTTTCCATCATATAAGGTTGCAGTCTCTTTCAAATGAATGATTTTTGCTTTTACCAATAATAACAACGTTTATGAGAAAAGAACTACGCTATGTATTTCTCCGGTGGCCCAAACGCGCGCTGGCTGGAATGATCATCTTCCTCTTTGTCGCTTATGCCACGCCGGTAGCAGCCGCAGGTACCGAATCTGTTTCACCAGTTAAAATCGCGCTAACAGTATCCGGAAAAATTGTTTCCGCAACAGGGGAGGCACTACCGGGCGTTTCTGTACTTGTGAAGGGCACTACTATAGGCAGCAGTACGGACGCAAATGGAGCCTACAGCATCAATGTGCCTAACGGCAGCAGCGTACTCGTGTTTTCTTCAACAGGATTTCTTACCCGGGAACTGCCGGTTAACAACCGTGCCATCATCGACGTTACGCTGGAGGCAGGTTCCAGCGCCATGGACGAAGTGGTGGTAATCGGCTATGGCACTGAAAAAAAAGTAAATTTAACGGGTTCCATCTCTACTTTAAGCATGAAGAAAAAAGAGAATATGCCCATCACCAATGCCAGCCAGGCCCTGCATGGTTTAAGTGGGGTTTGGGTAAACCAGGCAGGCGGTAAACCAGGTGCCGACGTTGGCTCCATCCGCATTCGCGGCGTGGGTACTACCAACAACAGCAATCCCCTGGTACTGGTAGACGGTATTGAATTTAATATGAATGAAATTAACCCGGCAACCATTGAAACCATCACCGTTCTCAAAGACGCATCGGCAGCCATCTATGGTTCAAGAGCAGCGAACGGCGTTATCCTCGTTACCACAAAATCAGGTAAAAAGGGAAAAACAGAGATCAACTATAGCTTTTCTCACGGCATACAGGATGTTACATTTATGCCTGACGTAGAATGGGATCCGATTTTATACATGCAAAGTAAGGACCGGGCGCTTCGCAACGAAGGAAAAACAGTTGTTGACTATACGGATGCACAAATTGAAGAATATCGTAAGGGTATGGTAACTAACCCCTATGCTTATCCTAATAGAAATTATTTTGACGAAATATTAAAGCCGGGGTATCTGCAACAGCATAACCTGCGGTTTTCCGGTGGCTCTGACAAAATCGTGTACAGTCTTGCCCTTGGTTTCATGGACCAGGACGGCATACTGATCGCTTCAAATCATGCTAACCGTTACTCGCTGGATATAAACGTAACAGCCAACGTTACTGAAAGAATAAAGATCGGCGGTACCATTAAAAGTACTTATCGCAAATACAAGGAGCCTGCATCTGGCACAGAAGGGTTTTTTAACCGGTTGTTCCGCGTAATACCCATCATGGCATCCTACCTCGAAGATGGACGTTATGGCAGCGTGGTATTTAATACCCCGGGTGTAAACCTGATTGGCAACCCGCATATTACACTCAAGGAAGGTAACAATGAACATGCTTCAACCCGTACGCTGGCAAAGGTTTTTGCCGATGTGAGTCTTCCTTTTAATCTTACGTATAGTGCCAACCTGGGCGTAGATAAGGCGAACGGTGCCGCTGATAAAGTGAACGGTGCAAGCAGGCAGTTTGTTCCCTACTTAACTACATACCACCCGCTTACCAAAGTGCCCAACTATCTCAATCCGACTCCTTATGCTTACGTGTATAATGAAGACAACCTTTTTCTTTCTGCCTACCAAACCTTGAGCTGGCAACAGAAGTTCAACGAAGATCACAACGTGTCCGCGATGGCCGGTATGAGTTATACGAAGTTCAATAACAACTTTTCATCAAGCCAGATCTATGGCTTCTTCGACAACTCACTGAGTGACATAGACGCCGGGTCTATTAATCCGCAGGTCTCTGGCCGTCGTACAGAAGACGTCTTACTTTCTTATTTCGGCAGGGTGGGTTATAACTATAAAGAAAAATACCTGCTCGACGGTACCCTGAGATATGACGGCTCCGGTCGTTTCCAGGATGGCCGCAGGTGGGGACTGTTTTATGGCCTTTCCGCCGGCTGGCGCCTCGACCAGGAGAATGTCTTCAAAAACTCAAACCAGTTAGGTTTTATAAATCTGTTTAAAATCAGGGCATCTTATGGGGAACTCGGCAACCAGGCGGTTGAACTCTACAGCTATTTCCCAACAGTAAACCTGGGCTTTGATTACGCTTTCAACAATACCATCGCCGCCGGCTCGGCTATCACAAGGGCGGTGGAACCCAACATCTCCTGGGAAACAACGAGAACTTACGACATCGGCACTGACATATCCCTCTGGAACGGTAAACTGAATGTAACCTTTGATGTATTCAAAAAACGTACATTCGACATCCTCCGCCAGGTGAATATTCCCGCACAGGTGGGCGGCTTAACTGGTCCCGTCAAAAATATCGGAACAGTAGATAATTCTGGTTATGATATCACTGTATCGCATCGTAACCAAATTGGTAAGTTTAATTATGAAGTAGGGGCCGAATTTGGCTATGTTAAAAATAGGGTAGTGGACCTTAACGGGGAACGCATCATCAGTACCCGGCGCATCACTGCCGCAGGTTATCCCATAGATTCTTACTTCCTGTACGAGGCAATCGGCATCTACCAGAGCCAGGAAGAAGTTGACAAAAGTGCTAAGATCAGTAACGCGGTAAAACCCGGCTACATTAAATACAAGGATCAGAACAATGATGGTAAAATAAATGGCGACGATCGCATCATAACCGGTGGCTCCATTCCAAAATATACTTACGGCTTTAACCTGAACCTGGGATATGAACGTTTTAGCCTGTCGACATTTTTCCAGGGTGTACAGGGAGTTAACCTGTATCCTACGGCCAACCTGGCAACGCCATTCAACAATGGCGCCGGCGTAACAAAAGAATGGATCACCGATTCCTGGTCGCCAACAAATACGAATGCGCGCCTGCCGATCCTTACTACTGCCACAGGTGCGACAGAAAATTTTCAGCCTTCAACTTTTCACCTGCGAGATGGCTCTTACCTCAGACTAAAAAACATCCAGTTAAAGTACGACCTGCCTGGAACTGTATTCGGACGCAGCTTCTTTAAAAATATAAGCATATTTGTAAACGGGGAGAACATCCTTACGTTCACCAAATTCAAAGATTTCGATCCGGAAAAAAATATTACCCAGGATAATCTTTATGAGTATCCTTCTTTGAAAACTTACAGTTTCGGACTTAACGCAACTTTCTAAAAACGCACACAGGTTTAAACAATAAGCATCATGAAAAAATTATATAGCCTCTTTATTTGTTCAGCGTTGTTGGTTGGCTGTTCAAAAAATTTGTTAGATACTCAACCCAACGACCGCTATACAGAAGATATTTACTGGACCTCCGAGAAAAATGCAGTGGCAGCGCTGAATGGTTGTTACGCTGTACTGAAAGAAGATGGTGTTTTCGGCGGCACGGCCACACCGCTCTGGGAGGAAACCGCAACGCCTAACGCATATAACTACGACAACTCTTTTGGTTTTAATGTTATAGCACTTGGTACGCAAACTGCCAGTCCTGCAAGCACGGGAGAGATCATCAATAATCGTTGGTCCGACAGTTACCGTGGCGTTGGAAGGTGTAATACATTGCTTGCTGAAATTGACAAAGTGCCCATCACGGAAACCATGAAGAACCAGATGAAGGCCGAAGCAAAATTTCTCAGGGGACTGTATTATTCGCTGCTGGAAATGTATTATGGTGGTGTGCCGTTGATATTAGATAAACCCAATGCTGCGGCGCAGGACAAGCTGCCAAGAAATTCCCGCGCAGAAGTAGTAGCACAGATTGTTAAGGACATGGACGAAGCCGCAGCAGTGCTGCCAGCAAAATATGCTGCAGTTGCTGATAAAGGGAGGGCCACCAAGGGGGCAGCTTTAGGTATAAAAGCAAGAGTTTTATTGTTCGAAGCGAGTCCGTTGGTTAATACATCAAACGATGTGGCTAAATGGGCCGCCGCCGCGGCCGCCGCTAAAGCCGTTATGGATATCGCGCCACAGGCAGGCTACGACCTTTTTGCAAACTATCGCAGTCTTTTTTTGCCAGCGAACGAAAACAACGTTGAAGTGGTATTTGATGTGCAGTTTAAAGCACCCGAACAAACTGGTAACTCTTTCGATCTAATCGTTCGCCAGTATAATACCAACGCCCCACTCAGGGATTTAATTGATGCATACTATATGACAGACGGTTTGCCCATTACGCAATCTCCGCTGTACAACCCGGCCAAACCTTATGAAAATCGTGAGCCGCGTTTTTACCAAAGCATCGTTTATCCTGGAGATACTTATATGGGTGCACCGGTTACGACTACCAATCCATTTAAAATCACCGGTTATACTTTTAAAAAATATGGTATTTACGATAAAGAGCCAAGCTCCATCATTCTAAATGCCGGTCAGTCTGAAATCAATTATATGGTAATGCGTTATGCAGACATTCTGTTGTCTTATGCCGAAGCACAGAATGAAGCACTGGCGGCGCCTGACGCAACAGTTTATGCTGCCATCAACAAAGTGCGCCAGCGCGCCGGCCTTGTTCCGTTTGAAGTAGCCGCAGGCAAAACAAAGCTTGAAATGCGTGACATCATCAGGCGTGAAAGAAGGATAGAATTCGCAGGCGAAGGATTTTATTACACAGATATCAGGAGATGGAAAACGGCGGAAATAGTATTGAATTCAACCATCTTAAATTCCCAGGGTCAGCCGATCGTTAAGAGAACATTTAATGCAGCCAGGGATTATTGGTGGCCTGTTCCACAAACACAACGTGATTTAAATACCAACCTCACACAGAATGAAAATTATTGATCGCAGGTCGACATTTCTTTCATCATGCATTAACTGATTAAAACATGAATCCACTTCTTCTATTAATTTATATCACTCACTGCATCACCAGCATTTCCGATCCCCCCGCTAAGAAAAAAGAATTCCTGGTGTGCGGTGATACCAAAGTGCTGATCGTAGATTATAAGGCATCGAAAGATAGTATACCTTCAATAAGCTGGCAGTGGGATGCAAAAGAAGCTACCACCTTACCGGAAAAATATCAAACCAGTTATTTTAGAACCGTAGACGACAGCAAATCTGTGGCTGGTGGAAAACAAATCCTGGTATCGTCATCATCGGGCGGCGTGGTATTGTTAAACCGCGCAGACAAAAAAGTGTTGTTTTATGCGCACGTGCCGAATGCACATTCAATTGAACTGTTACCTAATAACCGCATTGCAGTGGCGGGATCCACGGCGGTTGGCGGCAATTGCGTGGCGCTATACAATATTAGTGAACCAGATGTACAACTGTTCCGGGATAGTTTATACTCAGGTCATGGGCTGGTATGGGATACAAAAAGAAAAAAGTTATATGCGCTGGGATACGAGGAACTAAGACAATACGTGTTGCAGGATTGGTCCGGAAAATCGCCAAAACTCTTGCTCGAAAAAAAATGGAAGATACCGGGCATTGGCGGGCACGACCTTCAGATGGCACCAGATGGGAATAACCTGTTTTTGACAGAGCATGAAAACCCGTGGGTATTCAGCCTTGAAAAATTTGACTTTAATAAACTACCAGAACTTGCAGGCATTGCCAATGTAAAAAGCTTTGGCAAGCATGCCGGAACCGGTCAGCTGATCTTTACCATTCCAGAAGAAAGTTGGTGGACCTTCCATGTGAAATTTAAAAATCCGGCCCGGAGTTTTGCCTTCCCTGGAATGCATGTGTACAAAGCGAGGTGGGTGAATGATAAAAACCAATAAAATAAAGTTACCGTTGTTACTGATTAAGTTACCTAACTTCTATTAATGATGATAAAAGATTTTGATAGACGCCTCATGGCGTTATTGGTTTG
>JBBPYM010000239.1:0-6529 GCA_038199905.1 Chitinophagales bacterium
AATATAGCTAACCCAGTCGAAGGACTTTTAAAACAAAAACTGAAGCCACAAATTACAGGTCAATTACTTTTTAATGGTGAAGAAACCTATGATTTGGCGCGAAAGGTCTGGAATGGAATGATAGACAGGAAACCTGCTGTTATAGTTCGGTGCCTCAATAGCAGCGATGTAAGCCATGCAATTAATTTTGCAAGAAATCACCACTTGACATTAGCGGTGCGCGGAGGTGGGCACAGTCTGCCGGGTTATGCTGTTTGCGAAGGCGGGATGGTGATTGACCTTTCGGCAATGAATAAAGTGACGGTTGATACAGCCAGTAAAACAGCAAGTGCCGAAGGTGGCGCACTTTGGAGTGACTTCGACAAAGCTACCCAGGATCAGGGCCTTGCTACCACGGGTGGAACTGTGTCGCATACTGGTATAGGTGGGCTTACGCTCGGCGGAGGGCAAGGGTGGTTACATAATGGCTACGGTTTTACATGTGACAATCTTATTAGTGCCGAAGTGGTACTTGCCAACGGTGAATTGGTAGTGGCCAATAAAGATCAAAATCCAGACCTGTTCTGGGCAATAAGGGGTGGCGGCGGAAATTTTGGTGTGGTAACAACTTTTGAATACCAGTTGCACAACATAGGGCCCTTAGTTTTGGGTGGAATGATTTTATACCCCATGGAGCAGGCAAAAAAAGCCCTGCAATTTTATCGCGAATTCTCTATGAGCGCTCCGGATCAACTAGGCATGCTCTCCGGTTTGTTTACTACTCCTGACGGGATACCCGTAATAGCCCTGGCTCCAGCCTGGTTCGGTGATATCTCCGACGGACAAAATGTTTTGCAGCCATTAAGAGAATTCGGCGAGCCTTTGGCAGACCTTATTGATATTATTCCCTATGTTCAGTTACAAACCATGTTTGATGCAGCGGTTCCACACGGAATGCATCGTTACCTTAAGATGGGATATCTGCCCGCACTGGACGATGATGCAATAGATTATATACTTGAATATGTTAGCAATAAAAAATCTCCCTATTCAATCGTTCTTTTCAATTCTATCAAAGGAGTGGCAACAAAAAGAGCTCCCGCAGATACGGCATTCGTTCATCGAAACCCACAATGGCATTTTGATATCCTATCCCAATGGAGTGATCCACAGGATACAGCACAAAATGTTCAATGGACAAGAGATTTCTGGCAAAAAATAGAGCCGTTTACAAAAGGAACCGGCACCAACTTCCTCGATGCAGATGATGGTGAGAGAATTAAAACCGCCTACGGAGAAAACTACGCCAGGCTTTCTCTGATAAAAACGAAGTATGATCCCGATAATCTTTTCAATATTAACAACAACATTAAACCGTCATCATGAAATAGTAGTATAAAGTAATTGGCATGAATAACGGAAAAATCTGCCATCAGGGTTTTGCAATTTGGTAAAAGCTTGTTATATTCAGTATTGAGAATGCACCGCCTTTACGTTCAATTTAGCTGTCATTGCCATCCTAAGGAAGTTTATACTGGCATCCTGTTCCTCTTCTTATTATTTAATGCCCAGGCTCAATATGATTTACGCCTGCAGACATTCCTTACAGATGATGGACTTTCACAAAGTGCAGTTCATTGTATGTACCAGGATAAATATGGATTTTTATGGCTGGGTACTTTTGATGGACTGAATAGATACGACGGCTATGAATTTAAAGTGACAAGGGAAGGTTCTGCCAGCAACAAGCTACTGTCTGGCAAATTTATTCGTGCTATAGCAGCAGATAAAAAAGATATATTGTGGATAGGTAGTTCCAAGGGATTAAACAGGTTAAATACGCTCACCGGAGAAGTGGAACATTTTATAAATGATCCACAGGATGAAAATAGCCTTATTGATAATGATGTTCTATATGTGATCGTCGATAGTAAAGGACTTGTTTGGGCGGGAACCGCGAAAGGTGTCAGTACCTTTGATTATGCAAATAAAAGATTTAAACATTATATTCATGTCCCCAATAGCGATGTTAGTTTAACAAATGGCTATGTGACCTGCATTTACGAAGACATGAACAATCATATCTGGATAAGCACCTCTGAAGGGCTAAATTGTTTCAGTCAGACAAAAGAGGAATTTAAACGGTATGTGAATATTCCGGGAGATGCCAATAGTTTGAGCAGCAACGACATCAACTTTATTACTGAATATAACAAGGGGAAATTCCTGGTGGGCACTAAAAATGCTGGGTTGAATGAATTTGATATTGTAACGCAAAAGTGTAAACGCTACCGGAATGATCCGGCAGACCCGAATTCAATAAATGGAGATAACGTAAGCTCAGTTGTTGAATTTAAACCCGGCATCTTTTGGATAATTACCAATGGGGGGCTCAGCTCATTTAATTCGGCAACATTTTCATTTACATCATTACTTCCCTTGCCTCACAAAAGCAAAAGATTTTTGGCAGATACTTACGGCAAACTTTTAAAAGACCGGGAAGGAAATGTCTGGATTAGTTGGGAAAACGTTTTACAAAAGTATAATCCAAGACTTCAATATTTTGCACACTTTAAAAACGATCCGACGAATAGTAATAGTTTGAATAATAATCGTATCTGGTCCATGAAGGAAGACAAAGATGGCTTTTTATGGATCGGAACAATTGGAGGAGGGCTAAACAGGTTTGACCGGCATAATAATAAGTGGAAACATTATTTGCATGACCCTTCTGATAGCTATAGTTTAAGCAGTGATGATATTTGGGATATATGCCAAAGTCGCGATGGCATGCTTTGGGTCACGACAACCAAGGGCCTCGATTGCCTGGATAGAAAAACAAGCAGATTCACTCATTATCAGCATGATAAGAATGATTCAAACAGTGTATCCGATGGTTTTTTTCTTAGCAATGTAATTGAAGATCGGGCAGGGGATATTTGGGTGGGAACAAGGAATGGTTTGAACCGTTTTGACAGGAAGACAAAGAAATTTCATCATTATTATCATGACCCTGCAGACAGTGGCTCCATTAACACCAATAAGATAAGAACTTTGCTTGAAGACCGGAATGGCAATATCTGGGTGTGTACTTCATTTGACGGGGTAAATTGTTTAAACATAACTACCAACAAATTCAAACGTTACTCTAACAGAAAGGGCGATGCGAACAGCATAAATAATATGAAGACACAGTGCATAATGGAAGATAGAAATGGCAAAATATGGATTGGTGGTGAGAATGGCATTGATTGTATCGATCCCGCAACGGGCGGGATTACGCATTATCTCGAAAAAGATGGTTTGCCTAATGAAAGTGTTCTCAGGATAGAAGAGGATAAGAATGGCAGATTATGGATCTCTTCAAATATGGGTATTGCGCGTTTGGACCCACAAAAAAAACAATTCAAATCTTTTGATGTACCCGATGGCCTGCAAAGCCGCCAATTTTCCAGTTTTTGCGGAGGACAAAGCAAGATCACGGGTGAGTTTTTTTTTGGAGGTATCAATGGATTTAATATTTTTCATCCTGACAGTATTAGAGATAACGGCTACAAACCTGTTGTAGTAATTAATACAATTCGACGATTTAACAATGAAGTAAATTCCGCAATTCAGCATGAAGAAAATATTATTAATAGAAAATCAATCACACTTTCCAGTAAGGACAATAGTTTTTCCCTTAACTTTCTGAGTGTCAGTTTAGACAAACCGGCTCGAAATCAGTATGCTTACCAATTAAAAGGATTTAGCAATCAGTGGATAGAACTGGGTACAAAAAGAGATGTTACATTCACAGGACTGCCGCCGGGAAGGTACACTTTACTGGTAAAAGGCTCCAATGGAGATGGTGTCTGGAACAATGTTCCCACCGAATTAATGATCTTGTTATTGCCACCTTGGTATCGAACCTGGCTTTTTTATTTGTTGTGTGCATTTATATTAGGAACGCTTCTGTACATTTTCTCTCGGTATCGATTGCAGCAGAAATTGCGCGTACTTCAAATACGCAACCGTTTACACCGCGATCTTCATGATGATGTGGGAGCTACCCTAAGCAGCGTAAAAGCTTACTCTGAAATGTTACAAACAGATTCTGGCAACAAAATAATTAGCAACCTGATTAAAGAAAATGCCACTGAAATGCTTGATCGGCTTGAAGTGATTTCCTGGGCCACTAACCCACATCACGACAATTTCAAAAGTCTTACGGATCTCATGCACAAATTTGCGAACCCCATTCTGCATGCTAAGAATGTTCAGTTTTCATTGGAGAAAGATGGTATACAGGATCAATTTGTAATCGATGGTGAGATCAGGCAAAATATATACCTGGTTTTTAAAGAAGCCATTAGCAATATAATCAAACATGCTGAAGCTTCCGAATGCAGGGTTCTGTTACTAATTAAAAATAGTCGTTTTATCTTGCACATATCAGATAACGGCACCGGATATAATACAAAAATGCACTCCAACCGTTTCGGATTAAAAAATATGAGAAAAAGAGCCGAAGAACTGGGTGGGCAACTGGAAGTATCAAGTGACCAGGGAACTGGAACAACTTTAAAATTATCCATTCCATTCCCATTCAAACTTAACATGGCCATAAGAGAAAAGGGAATATTTTAGTAAAAGTCTTTGTTATTACACTATGATCAATGTCGCCATTATAGAAGACAATATTCAGTACCGCACTACGCTTTCCATCATTTTACAATTAAACGAAAACCTGAGGCTGATTCACAAACTGGAAAATTGTGAAAAAATGCTTCCATTATTTGAAGTCGAAAAGCCTCACGTGGTATTGATGGATATTGATATGCCTGGAGTTAGCGGTATACAGGGAGCATGGCAGATAAAAAAAGCCTGGCCTGAAATAAAAGTAATTATGTTGACGGTTTTTGAAGATGACGAAAAGATATTCGGCGCCATTAGAGCCGGCGCCAATGGGTACCTGCTAAAAAAAGATACTCCCCAAAAGATAGTTGATTCCATTGAACACGTTCACCATGGCGAGTCTCCCATGAATGGCTTGATTGCCACCAAGGTGCTGGAGTATTTTCAGGATCAACAGAAAAGACTTTCTACGCTGAATGAAAGTAATCTCACTGATAAAGAAAAAGAGATTCTTGGGTTATTGGTAAGAGGGTTAAGCTATAAAGAAATCGCATCACTGATATTTATTTCTCCTGAAACGGTTAATTCGCACATTAAAAATATTTACCGCAAATTAAATGTACACTCCCGTAGTGAACTGGCCGCCAGGTATGGGAAAGCGTTGTGAATTACGTGTCAGGTTTAATGGTAAACTATCCAGTAAAACGTTGATAAATGCTTTCTGGTTTATAACTTAACATTGCATTTATTCTGCCTGCATAGGACGGGTTTTAATTCCGTCACTGCCGTTTTCCGGTCTGCATTCTTCGGAATGATTGATAATTAATATTTTTTTTTTACGTATCAAAATACATTTATGGGAAAACAATATGGCATTACTTCGATAGGATCTCATTTTGCTCAAATTGCCTGGGTTGTAAGCGACATTCAGGCCGCAGAAACATTTTTTCGTGAGGTTGTCGGCATACCGGGTTTCGTTAAGATGGAAAATCTTCGTTCGGAAAATATTGATGGAACTTACTATGGAAAGCCTGGCGATTATTCATTCCACCTTTATATGGCTTATTCAGGGGAGACGCTTCTTGAACTAATCCAGCCGGTTTCGGGGCAAAGTATTTTTCAGGATTATCTTGAAAAAAACCCACAGGGCGGCGTGCAACATATTGCATATATGGTGCCGGTAAGTGAATTAAGTGGTGCAGTCGCTGACCTAAACAACAAGGGGTATCAGGTTATTCAAAGCTTGACGCTTCCTGTTGCTAAAGGGGTTTTTTTCGACACCCAAAAGGATATTGGAGTTGTTACAGAAATAATTGGAATTAATGAAGCGGGCACTGAGTTTTTAAGCCAGTTAAAGAATTCGGTGGCTGGGTGAGTCTATTCAAATGTTTAAGAACGTTTGTACTGCCCCCGCAATTATTAAAATACATTTAACGTCATGAAAAATGCCATTGTATTTCTCTTTTTAATTACGGCAATGATATCATTTTTAGAAGGGCAGAACCTGGTGCCCAAAGACAAGCAGAAGAATGATCTTACGTCACTGATCGACAAATATTCGCAGGCCAGGGAAAACAGAGATACTATATTGTTTAAAAACATTTTAAGCAAAGATGTTGATCAATTAGTTTCTTCCGGAGAATGGAGAAATGGAATAGCCGCGTCTGTAAAGGGAATGTTGACCAGCTCTGCCACCAGTCCCGGAACAAGACTGCTCATCGTTGATAAAATACGACTATTCAATCCACATACTGCAATTGTTGATTGCAGGTATGAAATACAAAATGCAGATGGTACCATGCGAAAAATGTGGAGCACTTTTATCGCCGTATCTGATAAAGGAACATGGAAAATCAGTGCCATCCGGAATATGCTGCCGACCGGGCAATAATACCTTTTATATACACCCGCTCTTCGAAGATTAAGATAATCT
>JBBPYM010000240.1:0-13736 GCA_038199905.1 Chitinophagales bacterium
ATCGGCCATGCTGGAACCCTGATCTCTGCCATCCTATTGCTGTTCAGGCAGGGATGGAGAACGGGTGTTAACCGCGCTGCTGAAGCGATGACAATTTTTGCGGTAATGTGCGCCGGTCAGTTCCCCATCTTTCACATGGGACGTGTATGGCTGGCCTTCTTTATATTGCCCTATCCAAACACTCGTGGACCTGTGTGGGTTAACTTTAACTCGCCGCTACTTTGGGACGTGTTTGCGATCTCAACTTACTTCACCGTATCTCTCTTGTTTTGGTATAGCGGCCTTTTGCCTGATCTGGCAACGGTGCGTGACCGTGCAAAATTGAAATGGAGAAAATTCATGTACGGCCTCTTGTCCTTTGGTTGGACCGGAAGTACCAAACACTGGCAACGCCATGAAAGTCTTTCACTAGTGTTGGCAGGCTTAAGCACACCGCTCGTACTTTCAGTGCACACAATTGTATCCTTTGACTTTGCCACTTCAGTGATACCCGGCTGGCACACAACAATTTTTCCGCCTTACTTCGTAGCAGGAGCCGTATTTTCCGGATTTGCAATGGTTCAAACCTTACTGCTGATAACCCGTAAAGTGCTTGGGCTTGAAGATTATATTACATTGAACCACATTGATGTAATGAATAAGGTGATCGTGTTAACAGGATCCATAGTAGGTGTGGCGTACCTTACGGAGTTGTTTATCGCATGGTATGGACAAAATGGTTATGAGTGGTATGCGTTCAGTCAAAACAGGGCTAATCCATTCACACCTTATGGCTGGAGTTACTGGATAATGATGGGCTGTAACGTGCTTTCTCCCCAGATCTTCTGGTTCCGAAAGATGAGAAGGAATATTGCTGTTACATTCTTTATGTCAATTTTGGTGAATATCGGTATGTGGTTCGAACGCTTTGTAATTGTTGTTACATCTGTATACCGTGATTATCTTCCGAGTAGCTGGGCCACCTATTATACGCCGTCCATTTGGGAAGTAGGATTTTACCTGGGAACTTTCGGATTATTCTTTACCTGTTTCTTCCTCTTCTCTAAGTTCTTCCCGGTTATCGCTGTTGCCGAAATTAAGCACATATTGAAAAAATCCGGTGAAAGTTATAAGGACAAGATGGGTAAGATCGAAAGTGAGAATGTTGAAACTTTTTATTCTGAAACCCATAGTTCTCATCATTAGTAATAAAACAAGAAACTCTTCATATGAGTGTAAAAAAGTTTATAGTAGGATGTTTTGACGACGAAGATGTATTGTTTCCAGCAGTCAAAAAGGTGAGAAAATCGGGATACAAAATTCATGATATCTATACGCCAATGCCTATTCATGGGTTAGATACTGCAATGGGTTTAAGGGAAACCAGCCTGCATACCGCCGGGTTTATTTATGGGGTTGCTGGAACAATTACAGCTCTTGCCTGCATGACCTGGGTATTTACTTCAGACTGGCCGTTGAATATAGGTGGAAAACCCCACTTTGCGTTACCGGCCTGGATACCGATTACTTTTGAATTAACGGTTCTATTTTCTGCTGTGGGTATGGTGCTTACTTTTTGTTATCTCTGCCAGATGGCACCCTTTGTAAAAAAACACCATTTTCACCTTCGTGCTACGGATGATCTGTTTGTAATGGTGATCGAGTGTACTGATAAAACCAATGAGTCAGAAGTATTGACATTCCTGCGGGCACTTGGCGCCATTGAAACGAATGTTCAGGAAGCGGAAACCGGCTGGTGGCTGGGCCGTTATGATAGAGACAGCAAGCCTTTTGAAAAAAGGGGAATAGTAACAGTTTAAGAACGAACTCAACAACTACTGATGAAGAAGTTATCCGTCATATCATTTATTTTAGTTACAGTTTTTGTAATAGCAAGCTGTAATGATGTAAAACGTACTAGAGGCAAGGAATACATGCCTGATATGGCTTATAGCCGGGCTTACGAAACCTATGCCGATCATTCCAATTTAAAGGATCACGGTATTAATTACACGGCGATACCTGTTCCGGGTACTATTAAGAGAGGGGAAGTTTTCCCATTTTCTATTCCAAGAGATAAGGATGGCGATAGTACAAATTACGTAGCGTCAAAACAGGTAGCGAATCCAATACCTGCGTTGGACTCCCTTCAACTGAAAGAGGCTGAAAGAATGTATCTTATAAATTGTGGTATTTGCCATGGTGCTGCACTCGATGGTAATGGACCGTTGTATAATGGTGGTGAAGGGCCTTATGTTGCGGCTCCAAAGAACCTCGTAGCTGATGCTGTGGTTTCGGTAATGCCGGAAGGACAAATGTTTTACTCTGTTACATACGGAAAAGGAGCCATGGGATCGTATGCATCACAGTTGTCGACCAGTCAGCGCTGGGAGATTATCCACTATGTAAGGTCGAAACAACTAGCTGCAAAAGAGGGGTCAGCTCCCGCAGGCGCTGCTTCCACTCCGGCAGGAGGTGCATCCGCACCGGGAGCCGCCAGTTCAGGGGCAACAACTGACTCAACAGCAGCGAAAAAGTAAAGAGAATCTTTGATCAATTATCGAATAATAAATTATTCAGAATGGCTTTAAAAGAACAATTTCAAGTTAGCAGCAGGTACAAAACCTGGTCCCTTTCTTTATCAGGCATTGGAGTGCTATCCCTAATAATTAGCTATTTCATATATGGCACAGGTGATGAGCATGGCCGGGTGAGGTTTTGGTCGATGTTGTTACAAAATAGTGTTTACTTTCTGCTGGTTGTAAATTCTGCCATGTTCTTTATCTGCGCCACAACGCTCGCCATGGGCGGCTGGCAGATGAGTTTCAGGAGGGTATCAGAAGCTATTTCTGTAGCAGTAATTCCGTTAGGGCTAATCGCACTTATAATTTTGCTGGCCCTTGTTTTTGGTCATCACCATCATATTTATCATTGGCTTACACCGGAAGGAGACAAGCTCCTTGAAGGCAAAAGTGGCTTTTTAAATCCCACTTTCTTTACTGTATGGACTGTTTTGAGCATCGGCCTTTGGATATTGCTTGGCTCAAGAATGAGAAAGCTTTCAAGGTCGCTTGATGAGAATCCTATACAGTCGGTGGAAGAAGGAAAAAGATATGTATTTCAAACTACCGTTGCCGCTTCTTTATACATCGTTTGGTTTGCATTAACGGTTGCATCCACAACTCCCTGGTTTTGGTTAATGAGTATTGATGCACATTGGTTTTCAACAATGTATAGCTGGTATACTTTTGCCAGCTCATTCGTGGCGGGGCTTGCGCTTATCACTCTTTTTGTAATTTACATGAAGAATAAAGGCTACCTGGAATTAGTAAACGAAGAACACCTTCATGATCTTGGTAAGTTTATTTTTGCATTTTCGATATTCTGGACTTATTTGTGGTTTTCGCAGTTTATGTTGATCTGGTATGCTAATATTCCTGAAGAAACCGTCTACTTTAAACCACGGTTGGAAGGTGCTTATAAAGGAATATTCTGGTTAAACCTGATCATTAACTTCCTGGCTCCTTTGTTGATTTTGATGAAAAGGAATTCGAAACGTAACTATGCCACCTTAACTTTTATATCGGTGTTTATAATATTTGGCCACTGGCTTGATTTTTACCAAATGGTATTTCCCGGTCCAATGGATGGCCACCTTGAACTAGGTATCCTGGATTTCGGTCTGGCACTGGGTTTCGTAGGTTTGATTATGTTCACTACCGGAAGGGCGCTAAGCAAACATCCGCTTTATGCTAAAAATCATCCGTTCTTTAAGGAAACTATCATTCATCATACTTAACCGAACATTAAACAAAAGGCGCGGGGATATTAATTATTTAGAAACTTTGTATTAAATATTTGAAAGATCATGTCAACCATTTTTGTGATAGCGATCCTCTTGTTAGGTTTCCTGGTTACTTTTCAAATTGCAAAAGCCAGTGAGTATGTTGGGATCTTGAAAGGGGAGAAAAAGACATTTGAACAAAATAATCGGATCAATGGATTTTTAATGATTATTTTTTTGGTATTGGGCCTTGCAGGCGTTTACTGGTGTAACGAACTATTTAGGGGTCGAATTCTCGACAATCCGGCCTCTCAACATGGTGTAAAGATCGACACAATGCTATACATCACCATCGCTCTGACTGGCGTGGTGTTTATTATTACACAAATACTCTTGTTCTGGTTTGCTTTTAAATACCAGTACTCCGAAAATAGGAAACCTTTTTACTTCCCACATAATAATAAACTGGAAATGATCTGGACCGTTGTTCCCGCGATTGCGCTTACTGTGCTGGTGGGTTTCGGTTTATATTATTGGTTTCAAATCACTGGCGATGCTCCAAAAGATGCAATACAGGTAGAAATTACTGGTAAACAATTTGGCTGGATCTATCGCTACCCGGGCAAAGACGCTGTGTTCGGAAAAAAATATTACAAAGAAATTGACGAAGGAAAGGGCAACGCACTTGGATTATTATGGGAAGATAAGGCTTCACAGGATGACATAGTTTACTCTGGTGAAATGTACACAATCGTAAACAAACCAATTAAACTAATCATTAACTCAAGGGATGTTGTACATGACGTCGGTCTCGCCCATTTCCGCCTGAAAATGGATGCGGTACCTGGAACGCCTACGACGTTGTGGTTCACCCCGCTATATACCACAGAAGAAATGAGGAAGAAGGAGAATAATCCCGAGTTTGAATACGAGATATCCTGCGACCAGATGTGCGGGCAGGGTCACTATACGATGAGAGGAATCATCAAGGTTGTTACGGCTGATGAATATCTGTTGTGGAGGGCGAAACAGGTTCCTGCTTTCGCACAGTTGACCCCCGAAGCTGTACCAGGTTCAACCCCTACACCATCCAAGGATTCAGTAAACGGTAAACCAACTGCCTCAATAAAGGTGGCAGGTGAAACCAAAATTGCCGCAACAAATTAAATTTTTGAATGTTTTTTAGAGAGGCTGGCCATTAAAAGATTTATTATGAGTAACGAAACTGATTTACAAGTTCACACGGAGGTAACTACCCACGGTGTGCATCACGACGCGGAACATCATGTGCACCATAAGGAGACTTTCATCACTAAGTACGTTTTTAGTCAGGATCACAAAATGATTAGCAAACAGTTTCTGATCACAGGAATGATCTGGGCTGTTATAGGCGGGTTGTTTTCCATTTTGTTCCGGCTACAACTGGCATATCCTGACCAAACATTTCCATTCCTGGAAGACATTCTTGGTCATTGGGCAAAGGGTGGCAAAATTCATCCTGAATTTTATTATGCTTTAATTACGATGCACGGTACTGTACTGGTGTTTTTTGTACTAACTGGTGGTCTTAGCGGAACTTTCGCCAACTTTTTGATTCCCCTGCAGATAGGTGCAAGAGACATGGCGTCGCCATTTATGAATATGTTGTCTTATTGGTTTTTCTGGGCAGCTAGTATCGTAATGGTATCCTCTTTATTTATTCAGACAGGGCCTGCGAGCGGTGGTTGGACAGCTTACCCTCCCCTAAGTGCTTTAGGAGGCGCTTCCGAGGGGTCGAAAGCTGGTATGGATTTTTGGATTATTAGCATGGCACTCTTCGTGATTTCGTCTTTGTTAGGAGGCTTGAACTATATCTCCACCATTCTTAATATGCGCACAAAGGGTATGAGCATGACAAGGATTCCTTTAACCATATGGGCCCTGTTCTTTACGGCTATCCTGGGTGTATTATCCTTCCCAGTATTGCTATCCGGTTTTATCCTTTTACTGTTTGACCGTCATGGGGGAACAAGTTTCTACCTTTCTGATATTTTCCTTTCAGGTTCTACAAATGCGGCTTTACCTAATGAAGGCGGAAGCGCGATCTTGTACCAGCACTTATTCTGGTTTCTTGGTCACCCTGAAGTATACATCATTATCCTGCCTGCGATGGGAATTGTGTCCGAGGTATTGAGCATTAATTCACGCAAGCCCATCTTTGGTTATATGGCTATGATCGGTTCATTATTCGCGATTACTGTTCTTGCATTCCTTGTATGGGCGCATCATATGTTTGTGACGGGATTGAATCCTTTCCTTGGGTCGGTATTTGTACTTCTAACGTTGCTGATAGCCGTACCATCAGCCATCAAGGTCTTCAACTGGCTTACCACGCTCTGGCGAGGGAACATCAGGTTCACTCCTGGTATGTTGTTTTCGATCGGATTTGTAAGCATGTTTATCTCTGGAGGTTTAACAGGAATATTCCTGGGTAACTCCACGCTGGATATACATCTTCATGACACCTATTTTGTAGTTGCGCATTTCCATATTGTAATGGGTGTTTCTGCATTCTTTGGCATGTTTGCCGGCGTATACCACTGGTTCCCAAAAATGTACGGGCGGTTTATGAATAATACTATGGCTTATATCCACTTTTGGGTAACATTGGTGGGTGCCTACCTCATTTTCTGGCCGATGCATTACCAAGGCCTTGCAGGTATGCCTCGTCGGTATTATGATTTTAGCCCATGGATATCATTTAATAATTTCCAGGGTTTGAACCGATTCATATCAATTGTTTCGATGATTGTTTTTGCGGTTCAGTTATTATTCTTGTTCAATTTCTTCTATTCTATATTCAAAGGCAGGAGAGTTAAAACCCAGAATCCATGGGGCGCCACAACGCTTGAGTGGACAACACCTATCCGTCCTGGTCATGGGAACTGGGTTGGTGAAATTCCGGAAGTTCATCGTTGGGCTTATGACTACGGTAAAGATGGAAGAGACTTTGTACCGCAGACAGAGAAAGTGGGTGCAAATGAAGTTAAACATTAACTGGAAGCCGGTATCAGGGTTAATAATACGGTTTTTTGAAAATATGTAATGCCCTGATGAGAGTCAGGGCATTTTGTTCAGCATCATTAGAAAGTTCGAAAGGTTAAAATTTAAATATAGGAGCGTTACCTATTAAAAGCTAATCCATACATATTGAAGCATCAAGATAATGTAGCTGATTCCAGTTCTTTTACAATTGCCAGTAAAGTTCGTGATTACATGATGCTGGTAAAGTTCAGTCTCAGCTTCATGGTGGTTTTCTCGGCTGTGATCAGTTACTTGCTGGCGCCTGAAGTTGTAGAGTTTAACTTTAAAATGATCATGTTACTGTTTGCAGGTGGGTTGTTGGTAACAGGTAGCGCAAATACCATAAACCAGGTAACTGAAAAGGATACAGACGCCATGATGAAGCGCACTGCAAAGCGCCCGATAGCTTCAGGCAGAATGAGCACCTTGGAAGGTTGGGTATTTGCAATTGTAACGGGTATTTTGGGAGTAATGATCTTGTGGTATTTTTTCAATGGCTTATCGGCGGCACTCGCTGCTTTTAGTTTGTTTTTGTATGCTTTTATTTATACGCCCTTAAAAAAGGTGAATTCAATATCGGTTTTAGTAGGTGCAATACCAGGTGCTCTTCCCTGTTTAATTGGTTGGGCAGCTGGTACCGACGAGTTAAGCGCAGGCGGATGGGTACTTTTTGCAATCCAGTTTTTTTGGCAATTCCCGCATTTCTGGGCTATTGCCTGGATTGCTCACAAAGATTACACAAACGCTGGCTTTAAATTGTTGCCATCGGTACAGGGACCAACAAAATATTCGGCGATACAGTCGGTCATTTATTCCCTGTTCCTGCTACCCGTTGGAATATTGCCTTATTTTTTCGGAATGAGCGAGTTTCCAAGTGTATTGATCCTGCTGGTTGCAAACCTTTTTATGGTTTATCAATGCATTCGCCTTTATCGGGAGATGGAGATAAAGGCAGCGAGAAGGGTAATGTTCAGTAGTTATATTTATTTACCTATAGTACTATTGGCGCTGTTGGCCTTTAAGGTGCAGAATTAACATTTGGTACATAGTATTGTTTTGATTTCTTGTCGATTTTAAAAGGGGGTATTTAGTTATGGATATTGTTATGAGTAGTACAGATTTACAAAGAAAAAAAATTCATCCGCACAAGTTCACATTATGGGTAGCTTTAGGAAGTATTGTTATGATGTTTGCCGGCTTAACCAGTGCTTATATTGTAAAGAGTAATCAGCCGAAGTGGCTCACTTTTGAAATGCCAAGAATTTTCCTGTATTCAACATTGGTTATTTTGATCAGCAGTGTAACGATCCAAATGGCCGTTAAAGAGTTTAAAGACAGGAGAATTAACAAGTACCGCAACCTGCTTATCGTAACGCTGGTTTTGGGATCGCTTTTCGTAGTAATGCAATGTCTTGGATTCTCACAGATCTGGCATTCAGGCATTACGCTGGCAGGCTCTGGGGCGGCGCCGTTTATGTACGTAATTTTTGGTCTTCATGGCGTTCACGTGATAGGAGGGATTGTTGCTTTATTAATAATATTTTTACAGGCATTGAGTACCAGGAGAAGAAGCTATAATCCAGTACCAATTGAAGTGATGAGCACCTACTGGCATTTTGTAGATATCCTTTGGGTGTATTTATTTGTTTTCTTTATGTTTATACAATAAAGCGGTCAAGTTTTTTCTTTAAAAAAGAATAATTATAACGATAGTCAATTAAATTTGCGAACTACTTAAACAGAAAACATGGCAACAGCAGTACCAGTAGAACAAAAGTGGTGGAGTGGCGGAAGAAGCCCTTTTAATATTGAGTATGGGAAATTGATGATGTGGTATTTTTTAATGAGTGATGCATTTACTTTCGGTGCTTTCTTAATTTCCTACGGCACCATCCGTTTTTCAAGCAATAGTTGGCCTGACCCGAACGTTGTATTCTCTTCTTTCCCTTTCATGGGTTCCGCGCACCTGCCGCTTGTTTTTGTGAGTTTAATGACATTCATCCTGATCATGAGTTCCGTAACAATGGTATTAGCTGTGGGCGCGGGACATAACAATGACAAGGCCGGTGTTATGAAATGGATGATCTGGACCATTATCGGCGGACTTGCATTTTTAGGTTGCCAGGCCTGGGAGTGGACACATCTTTACCATCAAAATGCCTGGTGGGGAATGAATCCCTTTATAAATGCTGATGGTACGCAGGCAACTACTAACTTTACGAATTTCTTTTTTACAATAACCGGGTTCCACGGCTTCCACGTTTTTTCGGGTGTGATCATAAATATAATAATGCTGATCATGACTTATAAGGGGGTATTCGATAAGAGGGGCCATTACAACATGATTGAAAAAGCAGGTTTATACTGGCATTTTGTAGATTTGGTATGGGTATTCGTATTTACCTGTTTTTACCTGTTTTAATAAAAGATATTTAAATTATAAGATATGGAAAACGCACAGACAGCAGTACACCAGGGGCATGCAGAACCAACCTTTTCAACAAAAACGATTTGGAGAACATTCTGGATACTGTTGATAATAACCTGTATTGAACTTACTATTGGGATGTTTATAGCCCCTCATTTTCATAGCCTGAAAATACTGTTTAACATCCTTTATATCTTCCTGACGCTGATAAAGGCGTTTTATATAGTAGCAGAATTTATGCACCTTCGTCACGAACTTAAGAATCTACTAATGACGATCATAGTGCCACTGTTTTTATTCGTCTGGTTCATTGGTGCTTTTTTGTGGGATGGTAATTCCTATAAAAATCTTCGTAACGACTATGATAGGTATAAAAAAGAGCAGAGCGGCGTGAAAGTAGCACAGCCCGCACACGGAAGCGGAGAACACGACGCGAAGAAGCCAGGCGAAAAGGAATGATATTTATTAAGTTGTACAAATAATGTAATTACTTAAACCATCGCCTTTCAGCGATGGTTTTTAGTTCTTGTGAATTTGAGGGTGAAGTAAAAGAGACAAATTATGAACAGAAAAGCGTTGTTGGCATTATGTATAGCGATACTACTTCCGATCGTCAGTTACCTGCTGGTAAAACATTATAGCGATGGTGCTGTCATCATGCCGTCCAGGTTTTACATGGATTCGGTTATCACCAAAATAACCGACGGCAAGGAGACGACAGACACTGTTTGGCATAAGGTGGAAGACATTACACTCACCAACCAGCTCGGAACACAGGTGTCACTAAGTGATTTAAAAAATAAAATAATTGTAGCCGATTTCTTCTTTACCAAATGCCCCTCTATATGTCCCAAATTAACCCGTAATATGAAAAAGCTGCAGGACGCCTTAAAAATAAAGGACGAACTGAGGAATATAGATTCTTCTTTTATACAGTTTATTTCGTTTACTGTAGACCCGGAGCGAGATTCTGTAACCGCTCTTAAAAAGTACGGAGATCGTTTCGGAGTAAATCCAGACATATGGTGGTTGTTGACAGGACCGAAAAAAACCATCTATGATTTTGCCATTAATGAGCTTAAACTCGGCTTAACTGATGGGGGAACCGTCGATTCCAACTTTATTCACACATCCAAATTTGTGTTGCTTGATAAGGATAGAGTGGTTCGGGGTTATTATGACGGGTTAGACAGTCTTGCCCTTAATAAGCTGGCAGGAGACCTGATATTTATTATGCTGGAAAAAGATAAAAAGAAGAAGAGAAGTCTCTTCAGAAAATAATTCATTAATATGAAAACTACAGGCGCTAATAAGTTTGTTCCCGATGATTCCAGGAACTCTGGCAACTACGGAAAACCCTTGCCCTCGCTCAAAAAGAATGATTCTAAAGCATCCTGGATCATCGGAATTTTTTCCTTCGTGATCTTTTCCGCCATTGTGGCTTTAGGAAGAATTAAAGTAGATGTCAATCTTGGTTTCGATGTTCATTTATTTGCCACGGCCAATGCAATCATCAATTCCCTTGTCTCAGTGTTTTTGATTGCTGGTTTAATCGCAGTAAAAAAGGGGAAATACCATTTACACAAACGCATCATGGTTGGCGCCTTGATCCTGTCAGTACTTTTTCTTGTTTCCTACATCTGTCATCACTTGTTTTCGGGTGATACAAAATTCGGTGGGCAGGGAAGTATACGTTACGTCTATTTTATTATTCTTATCACACATATATTTTTAGCAGCAATTATACTTCCATTTATATTATTCACAGCTTACCGGGCGTTGATAGCAGAATGGCCGCGTCATACCAGGCTGGCAAGGATAACCTGGCCAATCTGGCTATATGTTTCGGTTACAGGGCCGGTAGTATATTTTATGATAAGTCCCTATTATACTTAGAACCTGATAGCAGAGTTCACCCTAACCTGTTACCTTTTTAAAACTGAACTGGTCTTTTATATACGCATTAAAGTATTCACCGTGGGAGGCCGCCTTCATTAAACCAGTATGATGCAGTGCAGGTACCTGGTAGTACTGATATACTTCCTCACTGGTAAATTCCAACTCCAGTATGTTACGCTCAGGATCAAAACCTGCAGATAATAGAGTGGATGATTTAACACGGCAGCGATGCATTTCAAGGTTGTTTTAAGAGTTAGAGAATTAATGCTGCCTGCACACAGGCAGGCTTAAACTAAAATGTTTCCATAAGTAATTTTTCATACCTTGAATATAAAATCGTACCATCTAACTTTTAACATATGAAATCGAGAAGAAACTTCCTTAAAAGCGCCTCCTTAACATTGGGAGCGTCTGGCCTGCTTCCATTTGTAAATACCGCTTCACCGTTGTCAGGAACAGCCGAAGAGGCACCTGGCAGAGCTCTTGAAATGGGCATGGCCGGTTATACTTTTAACCAGTTTAGTATTGAACAAACCATCGCAATGATGAACAGGGTTGGTGTTACCATGTTATCCCTGAAAGAATTTCACCTCCCACTTAATAGTACCCAGGAAAAGGCTGACGAAGTAATTGCCAAATTTAAAGAAGGTGGCATAACCGTGTATGCTGTTGGGGTAATTTATATGAAGGATAAGTCTGAAGTTGACAGGGCTTTTGATTATGCCAAAAAAGTAAAGGTTAACCTTATTGTAGGTGTACCCGAATATGAGTTGTTACCGTATACGGAAGAAAAAGTAAAATCAACAGGTGTAACCATAGCAATACATAACCATGGTCCGGAAGATAAAAGATATCCAGGTCCTAAGGACGTTTACGACCGGATCAAAAACATGGATCCTAAAATGGGTCTCTGCCTGGACATCGGCCATGCATTAAGAGCTGGCGCGAACCCCGCTAAAGCTGTTTTGGATTATAAATCGCGCATGTTCGACCTGCATATAAAAGATGTTTCCAAAGCGGAGAAAGATGGCAAAGCTATCGAAGTAGGAAGAGGCGCTGTTGACTTTCCCGCCCTTGTTAAAGCCTTACGCAAAATAAATTACCAGGGTAAATGCAGCATAGAATTCGAAAAAGACATGAAAGATCCACTCCCCGGTATAGCTGAATCAGTAGGGTTTTTCAGAGGAGTCATGAAATCTACCTAATGATTTCTAGGGCATTAACCCGGGTGCCACCGGGTTGATGCCATCATAAATGCAGATAGTCTTCACATGTAAAGGAGCGAAATACTTTTGGATGATATCACAGATCTTATCGCGACTGCGATTCAAATAGATTTCATTTTTTTCAAGCTGGCTTCGACTTTCGGAATACATCTTCTTCTGGAAGGAATTGTACGTCTCTTCATTTTGAAACTGGAACCAGCCCTTTTTATTGCTGGCTTCAAGCCTGTTAAGGTGTATCTCGTAGCTTAATAGTTTGGGTGGAGGGAGATATACTTTTAACACGGAGTCATTGTGCTCGATGTGAAGATTTTTATCTTTAAGATCAACACCATATTTTGCGACAAACGGAGCCGACAGGCGAACCGTTTTTTCTATGAATAATCTTTTCAATTCATCGGTAAGACTTCCATCATTACTAACATTACTGCTATTTAAACTGGTTGTTCCTGTTACCTCTATGCTGGCGAGCTCGGCGATATCTCGCACAAAGGAATAGTTTTGTATAATGCCTGTTTTATTATCACGTTCAGAAAAAAACTTTCCTAACGTATATCCAACAATTCCTGCTGCGATAACTACAATAAAAGCAAAAAAATACCGCATAATTAGTTGGGTTTTTTCAGTAAGAAGCCGGTCTTTTTTAAACAGGCTGTGTTCTAGGCGCGGTTTAGGCTAACTCCTCGGCGGGATCCCAAAATACATTTTTGAAATCCACTACCTTATCATCTACAACCTTTATGCCCTCCTTTTCTAATAATTGCTGCATGCGCTCAGGCGGATGAAAATGATGTCGGCCGGTTAACATGCCGTTACGGTTTACAACTCTATGAGCGGGAACTTTTATGGTTGATTTATGAACCGCGTTCATTGCCCATCCCACCATACGTGCAGATAATTTGGTACCAAGGCAGGCTGCGATAGCTCCAAAAGAGGTTACTCTTCCCTTTGGAATCTGCAGGGCCACCTCGAATACAAGCTCAAAAAAACTTTCTTCGCGTTTGCCAGAAGGTTTTACCGTGGCAATTTTTTCAGTCAGGCTCTTATCACGTTTGATAGCAGGCATTAACAAGAATATTTCGGTTTAAAGGTAGCTTAATTAAAAATTATCATTTTTTGGTAAACGCCTAGATCACCGTTGCTAAGACAATGACTGCCGGTTACTAAGCAACTCTGCTCTCTTTGGTTCATCAACATTTTTGTAGTCATAGGGACAGTGCCTACAGCCTTTTCCGCAACAAAACCCACGGTATAAATGATAGGTTGCTGTAAGAACAATAAAACCCTGCTCGTTATAATAAAAGTCAGTTCCTTCAATTAGTTTTTTCATGATCATTTATTCTATCCTGCAGTTGATCAT
>JBBPYM010000241.1:0-7505 GCA_038199905.1 Chitinophagales bacterium
CGATTAGGTTGCTCGGGAAATATATAATTCGCGAAATATATCGTTCTCGGTTTATGCGAAAAGCTGACTTTATTTTTCTCTTTTTTTTGTCTATTGTATTAACCTAATATTCACCTTTCGTGTTATTCTTTTTAACAAGCGAAATAAAGAGTTCGGAGTAAAAAAGATTCCTGTGCAGGCAATTATTATTTTCTTGAAAATTCTTTCAGGAAATCTTCTGAAATGCTCTTTTTGATTATGAAATTAGAACATGAAAGCGATCAATATAATAATCGGGCCTTAATGGTTTCTTTCACATTTTTTAATAAAGAAATAGCTTCTTTCGAAAGTTTCTTTTCTATATCCAGTACCACGTAACCAATACTTTCATTGGTTTTCAGGTACTGGCCCACAATATTTATTTTATGTTCAGAAAGTAACGTGTTGATTTCTGACAATACCCCGGGAACGTTCGCGTGTATATGCAGAATCCTGTGTGTGTTTTCCTGTAAAGGCAGACTTAGCGGTGGGATAGTATGTGACCCGGTTGAAATACCTTTTTCCAGGTAATTGAATAATTTATTACTCACATCTTCTCCTATATTATGTTGGGCTTCTTCCGTAGATCCTCCTACATGCGGCGTCAGGATTACATTACTTAATCCCTGGAGAACAGTGTGAAATTTATCGCCATTCTTTTCAGGTTCCTCCGGAAATACATCGATTGCAGCCCCTGCAATTTCTCCTTTTTCAAGCGCCTTTTTTAAGGCATTAAGATCCACAACCTCACCACGTGCATAATTTATGAGGATAGAAGTATTTTTACAATTCTTAAGTGTATTTGCATTTATTATATTCCTTGTAGTGGGTAGATCCGGCACATGAAGAGTAATAATATCAGCGGATCTCATTAATTCTTTCAGCGTTTTCTTATCCTCTGCATTCCCTAAGGGCATTTTTGTTTCAGCATCATAAAAAATAACTTTCATTCCCAAAGCTTCCGCCAGTACACTCACCTGTGAACCGATATTTCCGTAACCAACTATTCCAAGCGTTTTCCCCCTCAGTTCATGGCTTCCTTTAGCATCTTTCATCCAGATACCTTCATGAGCCGCTTTGTTTTTATCCGGTATTTTCCGGATCAACATAATTGAGGAAGCGATAACCAATTCCGCGACAGAACGGGTGTTGGAATAAGGTGCATTAAAGACAGCGATCCCTTTTTTTGTGGCCGTATTTAAATCCACCTGGTTCGTGCCTATGCAGAAGCATCCGATGGCCTGCAACTTAGTCGCATTCTCCAATACTTCGTTGCCGATCTTCGATTTGGAACGAATGCCTAATATATGCACATTTTTTATCTGCTGGATAAGATCTTCTTCACTTAAAGCTCCCGGAATCTGCTTTATCGAGGTGTATCCCGCCTCTTCGAATTTCGTAAGAGCACTTTTACTAATGTTTTCTAAAAATAGAATATTTATTTTTTCCTTAGGAAAACTGGTGGTTTTTTTCTCTGCCATATAAAATTTGTGGTGTATTATTGCAAATATAGTCTGTAAATCCTTGAACAATATTTTTAATGAAGTTTCTTTCGTTCATATTTTCTGTTTTTTTTCTGTCAGTTTTGGTCTTTGGTTGTGGGTCTTCTGCTAAGAAAGTGAAACCTCCAAAAGCCGATTCATCGGTAATTATTGCCCCCCCGGTTGGAGATATTTCTCCGGAAGATTTTAAAAGATATCACGATGGTGTTCAGGAATATTATGAACAAAAATTAGTCAAAAGAGGTTTTAACGGAGGCATTTTAGTAGCGAAAGAAGGCCGGGTTATTTTTGAAGCATATCATGGATATTTCAATTTAAAAACAAAAGAGCCACTCACAAAACACAGTGCTTTTCATCTTGCTTCGGTTTCAAAAACTTTCACAGCTATGGCTACCTTGAAGCTTGTGGAAATGAATAAACTATCTCTCAGTGATAGTTTGCAAAAGTTCTTTCCGGCACTCCCATACAAGGATATTACTGTAAGGGAACTTCTTAATCACCGAAGTGGCCTGCCGAATTATACGCACTTTATGGAAAATCTTGGTTGGAATAAAAAGCAATACTGCTCTGACCAGGATGTACTTGATTACCTCATTGAATTTGCACCACCCGGTACCGGACGTCCCAATACCCATTTTTCTTATTGCAACACCAATTATGTATTGCTTGCTCTCATCATAGAAAAGACGTCAAACATGCCTTATGCCGATTTTCTTCAGAAGACCTTTTTTACTCCTCTGCACATGGATGACACATATGTTTTTTCCATGGTAAAAGACAGTGCCTCTGCCATGCCAAGTTATGATGCCCGCGGCAGACAGGAACCCTATACCTTTTTAGATACCAATTTCGGCGATAAAAATATTTACAGTACGCCATCAGATTTACTAAAATGGGATCAGGCATTGTATACAAACAAACTTTTTTCCAAAGCTACTTTTGATGAGGCGTTTACCCCCTACAGTAATGAAAAAGCTGGTGTAAGAAATTATGGTTTAGGTTGGAGAATGAATGTATATCCGGATGGGAAAAAAGTCATTTACCATAATGGCTGGTGGCACGGAAATAATACCGTTTTTATCCGCATGATCCAGGATTCTGTAACGATCATTGTTTTAGGAAATAAATACAATCCCATCATCTACCAATCAAAAGACATCGCCAATGTATTTGATTCCGGATTGAAAATAGAGGATGAATAGGATGCTACGAATGCCTTCGGCGTTGAATGCTGCGCGTTGAATATCTGCGATGTTGAATGTTTCACGTTGAATGTTTCACGTTGAATGCTGTGTGTTGAATATCTGCGATGTTGAATGTTTCATGTTGAATGCTTCGCGTTGAATGTTTCACGTTGAATGCTGCGCGTTGAATATCTGCGATGTTGATTGTTTGACGTTGAATGCAGCGCGTTGAATGAAAATCTTCCTCAATTCACTGCTCTAAAAATTGTGAATCAAACCTGCCTTTTTCGAAAAAATCTCTAATATTCATTTCGTCGTTGCGAGGTGCCTACCGAACAACTGAATTAAGACACTGCTCGAATTAAATTAAAGTTGCGCAACTAAACTATAAACTACGAACTATGAACTATGAACTATGAACTACGAACTACGAACTATGAACTACGAACTCCAAACTCTGAACTAAGAAACTCTGAACTAAGAAACTCTAAACTCCTAACTTCGTACCCCCTTTTCCGTTATCATTCCTATAGACCGTTAATCATTCAAATCGCTTTAATGCAGCATATTCAATAGAATGGTTGTCTAAAGCAAATATCAATCTAATCTAAATTATAAAACAAGGAATGCTATGAGTAAACTATTAACATCTTTTCTTGCCTTGCTGCTTTTGCAAATGACATCCTTTGCATTCGCGCAGCAAAAAGAGATAACCGGAACGGTTATTTCGCAGGACAATGTACCTGTGGCAGGTGCATCTGTCGTTGTAAAAAACTCAACGAAGGGCACCCAAACCAATTCTGAAGGCCAATTCGCAATCTCGGCTTCTGTTGGAGATAAACTAACTGTGAGTGCCGTTGGTTATTCTTCTAAAGAAGTAACCGTTGGAAGCGCTTCTTCTATCACCATCACTTTACAAGCCACTGAAGGAGAATTGGCAGAAGTGGTTGTAACTGCTATGGGCATAAAACGCGAAAAGAAAGCCCTCGGATTTTCTGTTCAGGACATTAAATCGGATGAGCTTCTTAAAAATAAAGATGCCAACCTGATCAATTCATTGAATGGTAAAATTGCCGGCGTAAACGTAACCAATTCCGGTGGTGCACCCGGAGCATCGTCTTCCATTATTATTCGTGGAGGTACCTCTCTCGAAAGAGACAATCAGCCTCTGTTTATTATTGATGGTATGCCGATGGATAATTCCACAGGTCAGGGTGATAACAGTGCCTTTGATGGATCCACAAATATTTCTACCACTAATGGCAACAGGGCTATGGATATAAACCCGGAAGATATTGAATCCATTTCGGTTTTGAAAGGACCTGCAGCAGCAGCTCTTTACGGCTTGCGGGCAGCAGCCGGAGCAATTATTATCACTACAAAAAAAGGACAGCCAGGCAAAGTTTCCATTGCACTTAGTTCAAGATATAATACCAATTGGGTCAATAAACTTCCGAAGCAACAAAGTACTTACAAGCAGGGATCTTATTATTCAGGTACGTTTACAGACCAGACAAGCAGATCATGGGGAGATAAATTTACCTCCGGCGAAAAAATTTATGACAACATGGGCGACTTTTTTGAAACAGCTCATGCGTATGATAATAATTTAAGTGTTTCCGGTGGATCAGAAACCGGTAATTTTTACCTCTCTGCCTCAAATCTTGATCAGTCCGGTATTGTACCTACTACCAGTTTTAAAAGAAGTACCATGCGTTTTAATGGCGAGCAAAAAGTAGGCATCATTACGTTTGGGGTGAACGCAAGTTATGCTGAAAGTAACACCAGGAAAACCCTGACAGGGAGCGGCCTTTGGGGATCACAGGGTAGTGGTTATATGGAAAGTATCATTGCCTGGCCAAGAAATGATGATATGAAAAACTGGTTAAATCCTGACGGAACGAAACATCGTTTATTACCGGATCTTCTTCTGGATGCTGATACAGATAATCCATATTGGCTGGTAAACAGAAATCCTCAAAAAGATAAGACCACGAGGGTAATTGGTAATATTTATACAACTATAAAAATTACAGATTGGTTCAGTGCCACCTATCGTTTGGGCGTAGATAATTATTTATCACAGTTTAATAGTTTAACCTATCCCGGCAGTAGTGTAAAAGAAGCATGGCAACAAGGAATGCTTTCAGAGACGGACAGGAATTATAATTATATTAATTCCAACCTGATGCTCAATTTTGATAAAACCTTTAAAGAAGATTGGAACGTGAATCTGACTTTGGGAACTACATCTGAAGATACCTGGGTGAAAGCAAACTCTATCCGTGCAGAGAAGTTTGTGATTCCTGAATTTATTTCAATTAATAATGCAGATAAGGATAACCAATATCTTTCACAGGCTATTACCCGTAAAAGGTTAATGGGTATTTATGGAGATCTGAGATTATCATATAAAGACATTGTTTATTTGGGCATAACAGGTAGAAATGATTTTTCTTCTACTCTTCCTGAACAAAATCAATCCTTCTTTTACCCTTCTGTAAGTGGTAGTCTCGTATTTACAGAGTTAATGAAAAATAAAGGAATTCTATCGTTTGGTAAAGTGCGCGCATCATGGGCTCAGGTAGGTAAGGATGCACCAGCTTACCAGACAAATACCTATTTGTTTGGGCCTGAGGTTACCATTGGCGGAGGTTTCCGTAATTTCTGGACAAGAGGAAATAATCAGTTGAAACCTGAAACAACCACCTCCCTCGAATTCGGAACGGATCTAAGATTCCTTTCAGGAAGACTTGGCCTGGATGTAACCTATTATGAGAATAAAAGTACGGATCAGATTCTGCAGCCACGGGTAAGTAATGCTACAGGATATATTTTGAGTTATGTAAATACCGGTGAGATCGTGAATAAAGGAATTGAAGTAACAATAAACGCTACGCCTGTACGGACGAATAATTTTCGCTGGGATGTAATGTTGAATTTGTCTCATAATAAAGGTGTTGTAAAATCATTACCTGGGGCTTTACCCATTCTTTATGTAACAGATGTACAGGTAGGAAATGCAAAAGCAGCTTCTTTTAACGGGGGCAATTTTATGGGATTGAGTGGTACTAAATGGCAGACAGATTCAGCCGGCAATTTATTATTGAACTGGAACACCGGTTATCCGCTTACTTCTACCCAGGCAACAACGCCTGTAGGTAACAGGGAGCCGGATATGATTGCCGGATTAAACAACAACCTGAGTTATAAAAACTGGAATCTGTCTTTCCTGATCGATTTCCGTTTAGGCGGGGATGTTTATAACGGCACTGATTACTTACTTACAGCCTATGGTTTAAGTGAAAGAACGGAGAATAGGGGACAAACCACCACCTTTACCGGTATGGCTTTAAACCCAACATCGTCTAAATATGAGGCAGTGACCAAAGAAGTGGTTATGTCAGAAAAATACTACCTGGATACTTACCTGAATAATGCTCCGTTCTTTATTGAAAAAGTAAACTGGACGCGGTTACGTTCTGTATCCCTGTCCTACAATCTTCCGAAGGAACTGATGAATAAAACCAAGTTCCTGAAAGATGCTTCTGTTACACTGAATGGTACCAATCTTATTTTGTTAACTAATTACACGGGTATGGATCCGGAAACAAGTGCAGCAGGTGCGGGTGTTATAGGTTCCGGTTCTGTAGGGATCGATTATGCAGGTGTACCAGCCACCGCTGGTTTCTCCATTGGTTTAAATCTTAAATTTTAAAATTATCCGGAAATGAAAAAAATACTTTTTTTACTGACAATGTCTCTTGTCTTTCTTTCATGTAAGAAATGGCTGGATATAAATGATAATCCGAACAGTGCTAACTCAACTGTGCCCAAAGCGGAGCAAAGGCTTCCGGCAATGCTCGCCCAATATGTGGATGGGTATGAAAGTGCCGGTACACGGGCAGCATTTGTTACTCAGCAACTCGCTGTGACCTATGCGGTAAACAATAACTGGAATCTCACAAGATGGTACTCCAATGCATCAAGTGCCAACTGGCCATGGCAATCCTGGTATGTAAACACTGCCGTGAATATTCAGCCAACAATTGATGCGGCTGAAAAGGTAGGCGCTTATCATTATATAGGTGCATCCAAGATCATTAAAGCCTGGGGATTTATATACCTTGCAGATTTTTATGGCATGTTGCCTTATGATGAGTTTGACGATGCGGCTACTATTACACCCAAATTTGATGATGGTTCTTACATCGAAGAAAAAGCAATTGCTCTGCTGGATGAAGGAATCGCTGAATTGAATAAAACCCAGGATATAAAAGCTGCTTCTCTTGCAGTTGGAGATATTTTGAACAAGGGAAATGTGGACAAATGGATCAGGTTGGCAAATGGATTAAAAGCACGGATTTACATTCATCACAGTAAGCAATCTTCATATGATCCGGCTAAGGTTTTGGATGCATTGTCCAAAGCTCCACAAACGGATGATCAGAGTACAATCATGCAGTATATAGACGAAGGCGCGGATGTTTCCAGTACTGCTCAGTCTTCCTTGCAATATCAAAATAACAGTGCTTCAAGAGTCACAAAATTATATGTGGATTATATCACGAATAATTATACCAACGCGCCTACAGGAACGAGCAATATGACCGATCCGCGTTTGAACTTACTAGTTCCAAGCCGCGAAAATACAGATGGGACAGTTACCCGCAGCATGGGTGTAGATATGACCTCTGATTTACCAAAAAGTGGCCCTGTAGGATCAGATAAAGAATATATCACTATGCGCAAATCCCCGCTTTATCCACAGCCAGGCACTAAACTGAACTCCACCGGAACA
>JBBPYM010000242.1:0-6516 GCA_038199905.1 Chitinophagales bacterium
TAAAAATATTTCGCATTATAGAGCCCAACAAATCGGGGTCATAGTGCCTTTTTAGTCAGCCTCAGAAGAAGTGACCCGGAACATATATGTAAATCCTATTGCAAAGAATCACTGTTGACATGATTGTCTACTCACCGACCGTCCCGCTGGGACGGAGCGTGGACGGCGTTTGTAGGGGCGGTTCTTGCCCACGCCCTTACAAACGCCGCGCCTCAAAAATGTTATCTGGACATTGATGTAGGCACCGCTGCTCTTGTAAGACAAATTAGAAAAAGATGTGGCCCAACGATAGCCTTCACAGGAAGGAAACCAACTACGATCAGTCCTTATTCTTCTTAGCCTTTTTAATCACCCCCTAATAATCGCCCAATGTTTCCGGCAACTGTTCTAACGCTTTTTTTAACTGTTCGTCATTTGGAGCGATGCCATGCCATTCATGGCTACCTTCCATGAAGTCGACCCCGCTACCCATTGAAGTAGTCATTAGTATCACGATGGGTTTACCCTTGCCAACAAAAGTTTTGGCTTTTTCAAGGGCGGCAACTACTTCATCAACATCATTACCTTTTGGAAGCAACAGCACTTCCCAGCCAAAAGCTTCAAATTTTGCGGGTAGATTTCCCAAGTTCATCACTTTTGAAGTTGGTCCATCTATTTGCTGACCGTTCCAGTCAATGGTGGAAATAAGATTATCTACCTTTTTATGTGCAGCAAACATTATAGCCTCCCAGTTTTGGCCCTCATCCAGTTCTCCATCACCATGAAGGGAATAAACAACGGTGTCTTCACCGTTTAACTTCTTGGTCAGGGCAGCGCCTATCGCAACACTCATTCCCTGTCCCAGCGAACCGGAGGCAATCCTGATGCCTGGTAAATGCTCATGTGTTGTTGGATGACCTTGTAATCGGGAATCCAGTTTTCTGAAAGTAGCCAGCTCGCCGACTTCGAAATAACCTGAACGGGCCAATGTAGAATAAAAAACCGGGGAAATATGTCCGTTAGAAAGAAAAAACAAGTCCTCGTTGGTGCCGTCCATGTTGAAATCCGGGTTATGCTTCATCTGGCTAAAATAGAGCGCTGCAAAATAATCTGCACATCCGAGTGATCCACCCGGATGACCACTGGAAGAGCCATGAACCATACGAACAATATCCCTCCTGATCTGGGAGGCAATTTCTTTCAGTGCCGGCATTGCTGATAATTTTAATGCAGGCAAATCTAAATAAAAAATTTTTCAACTTCTGTGAAGCGAAATAAATCTTTGGACTATTTTTTGGTTAAACAAAAGCAGTTAATGAAATCAATATGAAATTTCAATATATTAAGTGTAAACCTGTAGATACTCTTTCAGCTTCAATTTGAAAAGAAAACTCAGGGGTTTGCACCATAAGCAAATAGTTAATTATATTTTTGCTCAACAGATTCGCGAATAAAAACTTTTAGGATGTTTGATATTTTAATGTCTGTATCTCTCTCATTTGCAATAACCTTTTTAGCAATACCGGTGATTATCAAAGTATCGGAAGAAAAAATGTTATTCGATGTGCCTGATGCAAGAAAGATTCATGTTACTCCAATTCCTTCTCTGGGCGGACTTGGCATTTTCGCAGGCTTTGTAATTACTTGCCTTTTAACAATTCCTTTTTTTAACGCTCCGGAGTTTCAATTTTTTATCGCTGCCGCTCTCGTAATTTTTTTTCTGGGTATAAAGGACGACATACTAATTATTTCTCCCTTAAAAAAATTCATAGGTCAAGTGCTTGCAGCTTTTTTGATCATTTATAAAGGCGGCGTTCAAATCAAAAGTATGCATGGCTTCCTGGGAGTAAACGAGCTACCGGAAATATTCAGCCTTATCCTCACCTATTTTACAGTTATTGTTGTCATCAATTCTTTTAATTTGATAGATGGTGTTGATGGATTGGCGGGCATGCTTGGCTGTATGGCTACTACCATCCTGGGATTATATTTTCTTAAAATTGATGTTATCCCTTACGCATGCCTGTCTTTTGCTATTGCCGGAAGTTTGGCTGCCTTCCTTGTTTTCAATTATAATCCTGCAAAAATATTTATGGGGGATACCGGCTCGCTCCTCATAGGTCTAATCAGTGCCATCCTTGTTATTAAATTCATCAATGTTTCAACATCGCCCTTGGTGAGCATGCCCCTGGAATCCTCTCCAGCCATTGGATTCGCCATCCTTATGATCCCTTTACTTGACACTTTAAGAGTGTTCGCAATTAGGATCATGCATCGTCGATCACCTTTTAGTCCTGATAGAAACCACGTGCATCACCTGTTGCTCGACAGGGGGTTTACACATCAGAAGATAACCTTAACCCTGGTAACCATCAACCTGTTTTTTATATTGCTTGCATTTCTCGGTCGATCGCTGGGAACTACGATGTTAATCTTTATGACCGTTATTTCGTTTTTTGGGGGGATAGGTCTGTTGTATTATAACCGCATCAAAAAGCCTGTGATACTTGCACAATCATCCACCAAAGACAGCAACAAGATAGGATCCTCAAAAATCCTGCTCACAAAAAGCGCGATGCTGGAAGAAAAATAACTTACACACGTTTTCAGATTCTTAACTGCAGTTACATTGATAAATTGTTAATGCTGTAATATGCAGTAAAATAAATTTTGCGCTCATACAACAGGTTTTATTAATTTGCCAGCTTAATGAAATAATATATGTCGGAAGAACTGATTTTTTTGATGAAAGAAACGGAAGAGCAGATGGATAAGGCGATTGCTCACCTTGAAGCGGAATTGCTGAAAATACGCGCCGGGAAAGCCACGCCAAATATGCTGGACGGCATTGTTGTTGATTATTACGGTTCAAATACGCCTATTGGGCAGGTAGCCAATATTTCAGTTATGGATGCTCGCACCATATCTGTTCAGCCTTGGGAAAAAAACATGCTGCAGCCGATCGAACGGGCAATTATAGCATCAAATATTGGGATCAATCCACAGAATGATGGAAATATGATTCGGCTCTTTTTGCCCCCTCTCACCGAGGAAAGAAGGAAGGAACTGGTAAAAAGAGCTAACGGCGAAGGTGAGCAGTCGAAAGTATCCATACGAAGCATCAGGCGAGAGGCAATTGAAGATGTAAAGAAACTTCAAAAAGACGGTCTCAGCGAAGACGCCGCCAAAGATGCCGAAAATGACGTCCAACAGTTAACAGATAAATTCATCTCGTTAATAGAAAAACATCTCATCAAGAAAGATAAGGATATTATGGCAGTATAAACGGATTTCCCGGTGTCCTGGGATTATTTGTTAGTGGTATAAATTCCTGATAATATTATTGCCAGGCAGCCCAGATCCAATACAGTTACGTGTTCGTTGTACAACAATCCCCAAAGTATAGCAACGAAGGGTATTACATAAGTAACCATGGAGGTAAATATTATACCTGCCCGTTTTACAAGCATGTAAAAGATTACAGAAGCTACAGCAGTTCCCAGCACTCCTAAAATAATACCGGCTCCGATCGAGTACATATAATAGTTGTTTGTTAGCGGTAAACTAAAAAAGCCGCTAAGATATAATATCAAAAAAGCCGGAATTATTAGAAAGGCGAATGCAAATGCTGCAATATTCAACGAACCTATATTCTTCAGGTAACGGTGCACCAAATTTGCATTAAAGCCGTAACAAATAGTAGCCAGTAGCACTAGTGAAGAATAGGAGAGATAACTGAGATCAATTTTTCCTTTGCTGAGAAATAACAAACACAGACCGCCGAAACATATTAACACCCCCAAAACTTTTCGTCGGGGAATGGATGTTTTAAAAAAACTTGCTCCTATTATAATTGTGAATATTGGCGTCAGCGCGTTTAATATGCTGGTGAGCGCGCTGTCTATCCGCGTTTCAGCGATGCAAAAAAGAAAAGCAGGGAAAAAACTGCCGGCTAATCCGGACAGGATAACCAACCCTAATTTTTCTTTTGGAATTTTTCCCAGTTGTTTTACTGCAACGGGTAATAAAAAGACGCCGGCGCTTAGAATGCGCAAAGCAGCCACCTGATAGGCGGTTAAGGTTTGCAGTCCCACTTTCATCAGAATAAATGAGCTTCCCCAAATAAGAGATAACGCGGCGAAAATAAGCCATGAGAACAACCGATGAGAAACAGCCATACGCAGGTAAAGATGCGGAATTGGCTTTAGGTTAAAAATTAAATTTATCTTGAAAGAAAATTCGCAGAATGAGTGTGGAAAACTTGACTAAAATAGATACCAGGGCACCGAAAGAATTTGATAAGTTAGTGACGAAGGAGAAGACCCGGGAAATGCTTTTTAAATTGAACGACTTACAGAATTTATTGTATGCCGAAGAGAAACATTCGATTTTGGTGGTGATCCAGGGAATGGATGCCAGTGGAAAGGATGGTGTAATTAGAAATGTATTCGGATCAATGAACCCGCAGGGGGTTAGAGTAAAATCTTTTAAATCTCCCAGCGCGGAAGAGTTATCACACGACTTTCTTTGGCGGATACATTCGCATGTACCTGCAAAAGGTATGGTACAGATCTTCAATCGCTCGCATTATGAAGATATACTGATCACCAGGGTACATAAATGGTGTGATGATGAAACCGCGTACAAACGAATGAAGGCCATCAACAATTTTGAGCAATTGTTAGAAGAACATAATAATACGACCATTTTAAAATTCTACCTGCATACTTCCCCTGATGAACAAAAGGAGCGGCTAAACGAGCGTATAAAGGATCCATCCAAGCAATGGAAATACAATGAGAATGATTTCAATGAATCCAAACTATGGGACATTTACATGAAGATGTATGAAGAATGTTTTGAAGAATGTAACGATGTGCCCTGGACAATTGTTCCTGCGGACCAAAACTGGTATAAGGAACATATAATAGCTTCAAAAGTGCTGGAGACCTTAAAAAGTTTTGATATGCAATACCCGGGAATTAAAAAGTAAAAATGTTATACTAATTTTACTGTTCCGCCACGAGCTTTTGTGTGCAGATATTTAAACTTTCACCGTGAACACACCCACATACCAGATAAAATTACCCCAGTTTGAAGGCCCGTTTGATTTATTGCTTTTTTTTATTGAAAGGGATGAACTTGACATTTATAATATACCCATCACCAAGATCATCAATGACTTCCTGGACTATATACACGGTGAGGATGGACTAAACATAGAATTGTCTAGTGAGTTTATACTGTTTGTTTCTACACTAATGCGTATCAAAGCCAGACTTTTACTGCCAAGAAAGGAAATTGATGCGCAGGGAAATGAGATTGATCCACGCAAAGAATTGATTGACAAAATACTTGAATACAAAAGATTTAAGGAAGCGGCGGTGAAGATGGCTGAAATGGAAGCGATCCGGATGTTGATGGTGAAACGTGGAAACCTGCAGCGTGATATTTCCGCCATTGGTGAAGAAGCTGGCGAAGGCACCGAAATCCAGGCTATTACTTTATTTAAATTGATGAAATCTTTTGAAAAAGTGATGCAGAAAGTACAGGAACGTAATAATAAGCCTGTGCATACGGTGGTTCAGTACAATTACACTATGGAGAGAAGCAGGGAAAGATTATACAATACTGCCAGGGAAGCAGGGTCATGTTCTTTTGAAAGAATTTTTAATGAATGTGACAATCGTATCCAGGCAATCTTTGTATTTTTATCCATGCTGGAACTGGTTCAGATGAATCATCTCTCCATCGTTACCGGTGAAGGACGAAATAATTTTCTTATAGAATTCAACCGCGAACGGGAGGAAGATCCCTTACAAACGATCACTTTCTAGAATGGCCGATGGCCGATAGCTGATAGGCCCATCCGTCCATGATTAACATAACACTATATCGCTTAAGTCTCTGACTTGTAAAGGCTAAGAACCTTACTAACCAAATTGTACGGTAATCTTTTCACGCATCATTTCCCTGACCGCCTTTGTTATACCTTCCTCATCGTAGCGGCATTCTTTATGTAACTGCTTCGGGGTGCCATGTTCTACAATACTGTCAGGAATGCCAAGTATTTTCACCTGCGCCGTGTAATTGTTGTTCGCCATAAACTCTAGAATAGCGGCTCCAAAGCCACCCACTACTGTTCCGTCTTCAACAGTAATGATCTTATCAAATTTGGAAAAGACTTCATGCAGCAAGTTCTCATCCAATGGTTTCACAAAACGCATGTCGTAGTGTGCAGGGTTTAACCCGTCTGCTTTTACATTTCGGATAGCAGCGGCTGCAAAGTTACCCGGGTGGCCAATTGTGAGGATGGCTACATCTGTTCCATCTTTTATTTTACGACCGGTGCCGATCTTAATTTCTTTCATTTCCGTTCTCCAGTCTGCCATCACCCCTTCCCCACGTGGGTAACGTATTACCATGGGGCTGGTGGTAGATTCAAGTTGAGAAGTATACATCAGGTTTCGTAGCTCAGATTCATTCATGGGTGAGCTAACGATCATATTCGGTATGCATCGCATGAAAGCAATATCA
>JBBPYM010000243.1:0-6651 GCA_038199905.1 Chitinophagales bacterium
AAAGAACTTTAACTGTGCAAAAAAGGGATACCGGGATTCGAACAGAATTCACCGATCTTTTATTTAATTAGTTAACCAACAAGGGGGAAATATATCAACCTACAAATACCTGTTCCGCCATCCTACGAAAGTTTATTTTCTTACTTTTTATTTTGCCAGGAACAATCCGGACGGCGTTATAACTAAAACGTCACTTCCTTCCACGAAACCATTTTTATTTTCATTTTTGTTACTAACGCCATCCTACATTCCAAACAAAAACTCAATTAAAAGTAAAAACGTCTCTTGTTCTAGGCCCTATAAAGCAAGCATCTCAGTATTCCCTGCCGCCCCAACCTGAAATATTAGTGGCAAATTTTAAAGACGATGCTTTTTACCGTTTTCTTTGGTAATGCTTCGGTTGCAGAAAATCTGCACATAGATCCTGATGATTTATTAGATGAGAATTGTTTCACCGCAGTATGGACCGCGGTAAATAAAATAGATAACACCAATGATCCGTTGAATTTTATCCTTGAATCTTGTAAACCTTACCTCGAAGAGCGAAATTTAGTGGCCGGGCTGTTGATAAAATTCCAGCATGAAGTTTTAAAAAAGGCTTGCAGATTGGAGCAGACGACCACAATGCCAAGCCATTTTCAATTGTCAGAGTTACCGGCCCGTACTTATTCGATTATTTGGGAAAGCAGTTCAAATAACTCAAATTGTAAAACAGCATGAAATGTAAATTGAACTGTTGGCCAAAACGGCGTCTGTTAAAAATAGACCGGTAACCTTAACAAAAAAGGAGTTTGACCTCTTGATATATTTTATCGGCAATAAAAACAGGGTAATCTCTAAAAGTATTTTGGCTGAGCATCTTTCAGGAGACTTTGCTGATATGTTGGATAATCATGATTTTGTATACGCACACGTTAAAAATCCGAAAACGTTTAAATTGAAGACCCATTCAAAAATCCCTTTTTGTAAAACTGAGATAATTGAATTTGGCGAGCTGAATCAATTATTAAGTAAGCTCACTGATCATAATGTTTCAGTGTATAAAACACAAAAGGATTTTACAGAAAATACATCACACGAGCTGCGAACGCCATTGCGATTCTAATGAGCAAATTGAATATTCTCTTGCAGAATAAAGATTTAACCGAACGCCAATATCGCACCGCTGAAGAAATGAACAAGGCTTTAACAAAAAGCTCCCGCATAAATAGAAATCTTTATTATCGGCAAAAATTGATAAAAGCAAGTTTGATAGCAGCGAAATTGTAAAATTCGATCTTTTATTACACCAAAGTCTAAATTCGCTACAGGAGCACTTTTATTCAAAAGATTTTTAAGGTTATCCACTGAAAATAATGGCAGTGGTCTGGGCCTGGCAATCATTAACAAAATATGCAAATTTCACCGATGGTCTGTCAGCTAAAACTTTGTCGAGTTATCATATTTTTTTCCGTTAACATGCAGAGACTCAGGTCATTTCTCTTTCACGGGTTATGGCGAATGATAAACCACGCATTGTGAGCGCAATAAGTTCAGCGGCTTCCGCCCAGGCGTGTTTCTCAGCTCAGACAGATAGGCGGATATGGATACAAAATTCAAGTTTTCTTCTAAATCAGTTTGAATATTTGTATTGATGAAGTTAAACCCTCGTAATATTACGGAGGAAATGTTTAAAGAAGTCAACAACTAAAATGATGATTAAAGCACGACTGTTATTTCTTATCATGTCGACTATGTTTTATTCCATGGTATTTGCCCAGGTATCATCCGTAACTGTTTCAGGCATTGTAAAGAATAAAACAGGCACAATGGCTATCCCTTATGCAAATGTTGTGGTGAAGAACGCAAAGGACACCACGTTTGCCGCAGGTACTATAACTAACAATGATGGAAGGTTTTTTATTGACAATATCAAACCCGGTAATTATATTTTAGAAGTATCATTCAGTGGATTCCAGCGTAATGTGCACCCATTATTTGTTGGCAGTCTTTCTGCGTTTTTAGATATACCTGTGCTTGAGTTGGAAGAAGAAGCAACGGCTCTGGAAGGCGTAACTATTACAGCTCAATCAAGTGATGTAAGCAGCAAGCTTGATAAGAAAACATACGCTCTTGCCGATAATATTAGCCAAACCGGAGGATCTGTGTTACAGAGTATGCAAAATTTACCAGGGATTACTGTGCAGGATGGCAAGGTGCAGTTGAGGGGCAATGAAAAGGTTACCGTTTTAATTGATGGAAAGCAAACCGCTTTAACGGGTTTTGGTAGCCAGGCAGGCCTGGATAATATACCTGCATCGGCAATTGATAAAATTGAAATCATTAATAATCCTTCTTCAAAGTATGATGCGAATGGTAATGCAGGTATCATCAACATCATAATGAAGAAAAACAAACAAAACGGTTTTAATGGCAAGGTGGGTATAACCACAGGTGTAGGCTCACTGTGGCAAAGAAAAGAGAACCTGCCAACGATAAGACCTCAGTACACTTTCACTCCTAAAATCAATCCAACGTTATCGCTCAACTACAGAAAAGAGAAAGTAAATATCTTTTTGCAGGCAGATAATCTTTATACGCAAACGCTCAATAAAAATGAGTATGTAACCCGTAGTTATGATGATGGTACGATAATTAATTCTCAACTAAAGCGGAACAGGAACACCAACTTCCTAACCACAAAAGCTGGTATGGACTGGAATATTAATCAGCAGAATACGCTAACTGTTTCGGGAATGTACGGAAGCGAAAAAATTATTGACCGTGGCGATCAACCGTTTTTCAACAGTGATAAATCACAACGGTTGCGTCTTTGGCAATTCCTGGAAGATGAATTGAAAACTACGGCGATGGCTACCGCAGCTTATCAACACAAGTTTAAAGAAGCAGGGCATGTGTTGAATGTGGGTTTCAATTACACTTTTCATCGCGAGGATGAAAAGTACTTTTATGACAACTACTTACCTGCGTCAGCTGGCACGGATGCTTTCAAATTATTGTCGGATGAACAGGTTTATGATTTCAATGTAGACTATATCAAACCGCTCAAATACGGACGGCTTGAAACAGGTATCAAATTGCGTAACAGGAACATTCCAACCGATATGAATTTTATTCCCGGGGCCAATTCTGTTTTAGATACCGATGCTGGCGGTTGGGCCACTTACAAAGAATGGATACCCGCGTTATATGGAAATTATGTGCTGGAAAATGAAAACTGGGAAGCTGAATTAGGTCTGCGCGTAGAGTATGTGCGCATACAGTATGATGTAAATCCAAATCATAGCACCTACAAAACTGATGGTTACAACTACACTCAACCTTTTCCGAATCTACGGTTGGCCTACAAGCTTAACGACAACAACAAAGTTTCTGTTTTCTACAATCGCAGAGTGGACAGACCAAATGAAGTTGACATCCGCATTTTCCCCAAATATGATGATGCTGAGATTATAAAAGTGGGCAATCCTGCATTACGTCCCCAGTTTACTAATTCGCTCGAACTGGGTTATAAATACAATTGGAACGCCGGGTATTTATATACTGCCCTGTACCACCGCTTTGCTGATGGTACTATCACCAGGATTTCAAGTATTGTTCCTGGAAGTACCCTGGTATATGCCATATTTCAGAACGCAGGAAAAAGTTACAACACAGGTTTGGAAGCTATTTGGAACCAAAGAGTATCCGGCATCTATTCCTTTAATATCAATGGAAATATTTACAGAAACCAGATCGAGGCATATACCGTTAAAAATTTATATCCGCGACCCAATAGTTTTTCCGCCGAAAAACAATCGGCTATTTCCGGAAACCTGAAGTTGAATAATGTATTTCATTTTACGAGAAATTGGGATGCACAATTGACCGCCGTTTATTTGGCTCAAGACATTATACCGCAGGGCAAGATCTCATCAAGATTTTCAATAGACGCTGGAGTAAAGAAATCACTCCAAAAGGGTAAAGGAGAAGTATTCTTCAATGCAACTGATTTGCTTAATACGATGGTCACGAGGAGGCAAATCGAGGGAATTGGATTTAGTTATAGCAGTGATGATTATTACGAAACACAGGTGATCAGATTAGGCTACAGCTATAAGTTTTAACAACCTGTTTGCTTAAATTTCTTTTAACCACAAGGGGCACAAAGAAGGCGCCAGGGGCACAAGGATTGGTCAATGAATGAACCACGGTCAATTTCCAGCAACGTAGGTTTTGAGCGCCTCATTATCCCCAATGGCCCTTACAACTTTTGCCAATCCATCCATATTGAGCCTCAGTCCATCTTCTGCATCCGGACTAGTATTTTCATTGATGATACCTATTGGACCCTTATAGGCACTTTCTTTTATGATACGCATCATCTTATTTTCTTCGTCACCCTGACCGACCGGCACCACCCTCGCCGGATTGTGCCCTTGCAGGCCAGAGATATTAATCGCGAAAAGATGCGGAATTATCTTTGGGAAGAACTCAGGGAAGCGCTCCACCTGCTCCTCTGCATGGTGAAAATTATATACCATACCAATGTTTGGCAATTTTAAATGATTGATAATAGCCAGCTGGTTCTCGGGCTCCCCATACCATCCCCCATGATTGTATAACCCTACCGAGCAACCGACTTTTCCTGCTTCTGTAGCTACGTATTTCACCACCCTGCTTATGGTATCGACCTTTTGCTCCTGGGTCATTTTACTCATATTGATGTTTCCAACGATAAACCAAATCTCAGTTTTTGTATTGTTGCGTTTTAACGCGTCGAGTATTTTTTTTAGATTGCCTTCCTTTTGAGGGTTGGGACCCACAGACAACCAGAACGATTGTAAGGTGATGTTGTTCTCTTTTAGTGTTTTGATTTCTGTATCAAACTGCAGCACATGCTCTGGCCGCCAGTCATAAGCCATTTTGGTGATGCCAAGCTTTGTGAGCATCTGCGCTCTTTCGAGCGAGTTACGCTTCTTGCTGTCAAATGGAACGATGCACCAGGCTACCAGGTTGTTTTTGGCATAGATGCTTGAAGTTGCGGTACCAACGCTCTTTTTTTTTATCTGGCACGCGGTTAAAATACCTATCGATAATATTAAGAGCAGGCTGAACTGTTTAGTTATTTTAAATCCTTGCACGTGTGCTTGTTTTAATTGCTAAAGTAAAGCATTGGCAACATAAGTGTCGCTTGTTTCTACATCCTGAAATCCGGCTTGCAAACGGATCAACCTTATATAAAATGGTTGCCCGAATGAACATTTTTGCAGAGGTAATCAATTTCGTCAATAATCAGGGCATAGTATCTTTCAGCTAATACCGCCGGCCATTTAGTGACTGTGTCCAGCCAAATGTCTTCCCGGTCACTCACCGCCTTTTGCTAAATACTATAAGACAGTTGTTTCATTTCAGTTTTGCAAGAAGTTTCTTTAAATGTTGCTTTGGGTCAAAGTTTTTGGCAAAGCCACTTTCTTCCCCTGTCAACAAAGCTTTGTTAAAAGCTTCTTTTGATTCTTCTGCATTAAGTCTTAATGCAGTCCTTACAACTTCACTGGCTGAACCATAACTTCCTGAAGAAACTTCACCAGAGATAAAGTCTTCAAAATGCTGTCGAAGCAGAATTGAAGTGTTGCGTGCCATAAAAGTTGTTTTAGATAAAAGTACCAGGAATTGGTATTATTTACAGGTTGATTTTTGTACTGCGAATTGTCGGATTGAATTACGTATTTTTTTTGACAATTCATGGCATCCCAATAATTCTCGAGAAACCCATTACGACACCCGGGCTGGTTGTACTTGAAACGCAACTTTATAGGTTTAGAACGGCGTCTGCGCAAACAGTCAAAATCGGATGAGAACCCCGTTCAAAACCTATAAGGTTAGAACCTGCAACATATTGATCATGAATTTCAAAACCTTATAGGTTAATCAGCTATCAGCACCTTTATCCCAGTCTTTTCAATCTTCATTACCGTTTCTCTGCTTACATGATTATCCGTAATAATGTAGTCGATCTGGTCGAGCTGACAGATTTTTCCCAGGCCGCGCTTGTTGAATTTTGAACTGTCTGCAAGCACGACAACCGTTTGCGCCAAGGCAATCATTTTCTGATTCAGGCTGGTCTCAACAATATTTGTGATGGTTAGTCCGTGCTCGAGGTCGATGCCGTCTACGCCGAGGAACAGCACGCCACAGAATAATTCATCCAGTATTTTTTCTGCAAACGATCCTGCAGTAGACGCAGAGCTGTGATGAACGATGCCACCCAATTGCAATACTTCCACGTTCGGCCGATTTATCAATTCCAATGCCACCTTCAATGCCGGGGTGATTACAATGATGCTTTTGTCGGGATGTAGCTGGCGCGCAAGTTCGAATACCGTGGTTCCCGAACCGATTATGATGGAATCATTCTGGCCTATCAGGCTTAGCGCTACACGTGCGATCTTTTTTTTCTCTTCACTTTTGATGAATTCTTTTTCATTGATAGGTCGCTCGATCATGTAAGGATTATCGATGGAACCACCGCCACGGGTGCGGAACAAGAGCTTTTTTTTCTCCAGCAGTTTGAGGTCCTTGCGAATGGTAACACCGCTCACCTGCATCTGGTCAATCAATTGGGGAATGCTAACCTTCCCTTGCTCGCTCAACTTTTGAAGAATAAATTGA
>JBBPYM010000244.1:0-8294 GCA_038199905.1 Chitinophagales bacterium
GAAGGGAGTTTCTTTTTTTCGAACCTAGAGAGATATTAGTTTGGTATTGGGGTAAACTATTGCTGAGCAGTTTTTTGCCACTAAGGCACCAAGTAGCACGAAGATCTTTGTGTTACTTAGTGCCTTAGTGGCAGAAAACTCTTTCTCTCAAATATTCTTTCCCCCCAGCATCGGCACAAACGAAAAGTTGTCGAATTCTTCCTGTTCTATTACTCCTTCCTTGTTCTTGGTAAGTCGCAGCATACGCTGCACGCCTTTTTCCCCGACCGGTATTACCATCTTGCCACCCTTCTTTAACTGCTCCGTTAGTTTTTCCGGCACATATGGCGCGGCGGCGGTTACAATGATTTTGTCAAACTCCGCATAGGTTGGCAGGCCTTCATAACCATCGCCATAAAAGAATTTTATATTCCTGTATTTATTTATGTAAGTAAAATTTTTAAGGAAATCGAACAACGGTTTCTGGCGTTCGATAGTGAAAACCCTCACTCCCATTTCAGCCAGCACACAAGACTGGTAACCGCTGCCGGTGCCTATCTCCAGTACTTTTTCATGAGGATTAATTTCCAGCAATTCCGTTTGATACGCAACCGTGTAGGGTTGTGAAATCGTTTGTTGCTGCGCGATAGGAAAAGCCCGGTCCTGGTAAGCTATCTCATCAAAAGCGGTGTCTAAAAAATAATGACGCGGGATATTGCTGATAGCTTCAAGCACCCGCTCATCATCAATTCCTTTTTCCCTCAGTGTTGCCACCAGCTTTTTTCGCAGGCCCTGGTGTCTGTAATTGTCTTCGTAGATTCTCATAAACCCTTGCAAGATAAAAATGAATTATCAATTAAGGATTACGATTTACATATACCGGCTAATTCGTATTTCATCGCCGACTTTGAAATCGCAATCGATTTTCTTCGTACATTTTCACTTTAAAATGCCAGCATAAAAAACGCTCCATGAGTAACAGCATCATGATTAATGCGTAACCTTTAATTTAAATCAACAATTTTTGTATGAAATTGAAAATCCGGCTGGTTCTTTCTTCGATGATGTTCCTGGAATTCTTTATCTGGGGCGCCTGGTTTGTTACAATGGGAACTTATCTCAGCCAGTCACTAAAGGCTTCAGATGTAGAAAATGGGCTTGCCTATGGAACACAGTCCCTTGGTGCCATTATTGCCCCTTTTATCATCGGTTTAATTGCCGACCGTTTTTTTTCAGCGCAAAAGATACTCGGTGTGCTTCATATTGCCGGTGCGCTGATACTGTACACTATCTCCAATCAAACGAATTTTGATGGCTTTTATCCGTTCATCCTACTGTACATGATCCTGTTTATGCCAACGCTGGCATTGGTAAATGCTGTGTCCTTCAAACAGCTTTCAAATGCTGAAAAGGAATTCGCCACCGTGCGGGTATTTGGCACGATCGGCTGGATCGTCGCAGGACTGGTTATAGGATGGCTTCAATGGGAAAAATCACTTTCGCTGGTCAATACGTTCCGGTTGGCCGCTGCAGCTTCCTTACTGCTAGGAATTTTTAGTTTTTTCCTTCCAAATACGCCACCCGCATCAAAAGGCAAAAAAGTTACCGTTAGTGATATCCTGGGCCTGGAGGCGCTGGGCCTGTTAAAAAACAAAAATTTCCTGGTTTTCTTTTTGTCTTCTATGCTTATCTGCATACCCCTGGCCTTTTATTACCAGGAAGCAAACCTGTTTTTAAACGAGATAAATATGAGCAACGCCGCCAGCAAAATGACGCTGGGCCAGGTTTCAGAAATGGCTTTTATGGTGTTGATACCTTTCTTTTTCCGTCGACTTGGCGTTAAGTACATGTTGCTGACGGGGATGGTAGCCTGGGCGGTTCGTTACCTGCTTTTTGGTTTTGGAGACGTTGCCGGTGCAACGGTATCGTTTCTTTATCTTGGCATTTTACTACATGGCATATGTTATGATTTTTTCTTTGTTACAGGCCAGATTTACACCAACAAAGCTGCTAATGAACGCATACGTTCTTCCGCGCAGGGACTTATAACACTTGCAACTTATGGGGTGGGTATGCTGATCGGTTTTTGGATCGCCGGCATGGTAACGGAACATTATAAAACGCCCGAAGGTCACGACTGGCAGAGCATCTGGATGGTACCAGCCGGCATCGCTATTGTCGTCTCTGTACTTTTCACCCTTATTTTCAAAGACTTTTCTAAAACAACCAGCAGCGAGGAGTCGCCCGCAACCCTGGTTTAAACACTACAAAAACTATAATTTCATGGTACGAATTGCTATGCTTGGCTCAGGTTTTATCGCCCGTTTTTATGCAGACTCTTTACACGGTCAGCGCAGTAAAGACAAGATCGTGAGTATCTATTCAAGGCGCGAAGAAAGCGCCAAAAAATTCGCGGAAGATTACAAGGTCCCTCACTGGACACTGACAATGGAAGACGCTATCATCAACCCAGACGTTGATATAGTATGTATTTCATTGCCCAATAACCTGCACGAAGTTGCTGTGATGTTGTGCTGCAAACATAAAAAAGCGGTGATGACAACCAAGCCGCTTGGCAGGAACGCAGTTGAAGCCAAACGGATGCTGGAGGCGGTAGAAGCTGCCGGCATTTTTAATGGATACCTGGAGGACCTTGTATACACCCCAAAATTTCTCAAAGCTTTTGAAAGCGTAAAAAGCGGAGCGCTCGGGAGAATACTCTGGGCAAAGTCAAGGGAAACACATCCCGGCCCCCACAGCGACTGGTTCTGGGATATCGAGCAGGCCGGCGGTGGTTGCATACTTGACCTGGGTTGCCATTGTGTGGAGATCGGCAGAACCTTTATCGGGAAGGATGTTAAACCCATAGAAGTAATGTGCTGGGCAGACACACAGGTAAAACCAATTGATGCCGAGGATCATGCAATCGGGCTGGTGAAATATGAAAACGGTGCAATCGGTCAGTTTGAAGTAAGCTGGACCTTTCGTGGCGGCCTCGACCTGCGGGATGAAGTGATGGGCACAGAAGGCACTATCTGGATAAATAATTTTTTAAGAACGGGTTTCGAGATGTTTACAACCGGCAAGGGAGCGGATTATGTTGCCGAGAAAGCCGAATCAAACAGCGGCTGGTTGTTCCCGGTAGGCGACGAATTGAACGATCTTGGTTACAATCACATGTTCACCGATATGTTCACCGCCATTGAAGAAGGGCGGGCGCCAAAAGAAACCTTTTATGATGGATATATTGTAAATGCCGTTCTTGACGCGGCTTACAAGTCTGCCAAAACAAAGCTTTGGGAACCGGTACAACTGGATATCTGGCGCGGAAAAGAAGGCTTCACCAAAGATAGTCACCTTGTAGAGTACGACGATGAGCATTACCTGGTAAAGGAAGAAATGACGCATTACGGAACGAAAAAACTAATTCTAAAAAATAAAGCATCCGGGAAAATTGTGGAGAAGATTGTATAATGCACTTTCAACTTAATCTGCTCAATGCTATCTCAATGAGCTTTTCAGGTTTTTTAAACCTGTAACTTACTATATCTTTAACGCTAACGCTAAATGCCTGTAGGAAGGTAATCCAATTTTATGATCAGACTCGCCATATTTAAAACTTTTCCAGCGTTCTCAACTTTAATTGCCTTGTTTTTTCTTGGCAATTGTTCCGGTGGCAACAAAGCAGGGAATTATGATACCTGGCAGATCGCCGGCGGTTCAAAAGAATCCATCAGGTACTCAACGCTTAACCAGGTAGACAGTTCAAATGTAAACCAGTTGGAGGTAGCCTGGATCTATCATACGGGCGATGCTGACACGGTACATGCTTCGCAGATTCAGTGTAATTCTATCATCGTTGATGGCATATTATATGGCACTACCCCAAAGATGAAACTCTTTGCACTTGATGCGGCAACCGGGGAAGAAAAGTGGGTATTTAATCCTTCAGATACCACGGGCGGAAAAAAGGTTTCCTTTAGCCTGAACAATAACCGTGGCGTAACTTACTGGCAGGAAGGTGAGGAAAAACGGCTTTTCTATACTGCCGGTGCAAATATTTTTGCGATAGATGCCAGTACTGGCAAAATCTTTTCACAATTTGGCATTGAAGGGATGGTTGATCTGCACGAAGGCCTCGACAAGTTGGTGCCTAATCTTTTTATCACCTCCTCTTCTCCCGGAATTATATACAAAGACCTGTTGATAGTCGGTACCAGGGTTGATGAAGGTCCGGCAGCTGCGCCGGGGCATATCCGGGCATATGATGTAAGAACAGGCAAACAAAAATGGATCTTTCACACAATTCCCCACCCGGGCGAGCCGGGTTTCGAAACCTGGGAAGATACCATCGCATATAAAAACATTGGTGGCGCTAACAGTTGGGCCGGCTTTAGTCTGGATGAAAAGAGAGGGCTGCTGTTTGCTCCTGTAGGATCGGATTCTTTTGATTTTTATGGAGGCAAAAGAAAGGGTGCCAACCTCTATGCCGATTGTGTGCTGGCACTTGATGCCGCAACCGGCAAACACGTGTGGCACTACCAGATGGTACACCACGATATTTTCGACTACGATCCGCCCAGTGCTCCTGCGCTTGTAACGGTGACCCATAATGGAAAAAAAGTTGATGCCGTGGCCCAGCCAACAAAAACCGGATTTGTGTTTTTATTTGACAGGGAAACAGGCAAACCCTTGTTCCCGGTTGAAGAAAAGCCGGTACCTGACTCAAGTGAACTAATCGGCGAAAAAGTATGGCCTACACAACCAATTCCTTCCTTGCCAAAACCTTTTGTCAGGCAAAGTTTTACCGAAGCGGATATCAACGACCTCGTCCCTGATAGCTCGTACCAGGACGTAAAAGAGAGATTGAGCAAGTATAAAACCGGTACCATGTTTACACCTGCATCCAAACAGGGAACAGTAATCTTTCCTGGTTTTGATGGTGGCGCTGAATGGGGTGGACCAGCATTTGACCCCGCAAGCGGGATTATATATGTAAACGCCAACGAAATGCCCTGGGTGTTAACGATGGTAGATGTAAAGAAAGCACAGCCAAAAAATGAAACCTATGTGGAAGCAGGAAATCGAATCTATCGCGGTTTATGTATGGGCTGTCACGGCCCTGACCGGCAGGGCGGCGGCAACTATCCCACCCTGTTAGGTGTTCAGAAAAAGTACGACCTTACCCAGTTCCAGCAACTGCTGGCCGGTGGACGCCGCATGATGCCCGCCTTTAAACAGCTTTCAACGAGCGAAGTGAAAGCACTGGCATCTTTTATACTGGATCAAAAAACTGAAAAGTCAAAAAAATTCGTGGCGCCCGTGCAGCCGCTCGATACTTTTCGTAACCTGCCCTATTCAAGCACAGGCTACCATAAGTTTTTAACCAAAGAAGGATATCCTGCTATTAAGCCCCCCTGGGGAACGCTTAGTGCCATCAACCTAAACACGGGTGAATATGCGTGGAAAATTCCGTTGGGTGAATTTCCTGACCTTGTAAAAAAAGGCATTCCACCAACAGGCACCGAAAACTATGGCGGTCCTGTCGTAACGGCTGGGGGATTACTGTTTATAGCAGCTACCCGTGACAGTAAGATGCGTGCATTTCATAAATCTACCGGCAAGCTTTTGTGGCAGGTAGATCTGCCTGCTGCCGGTTTTGCAACACCTTCTGTTTACCAGGCTAATGGTAAACAATTTATTGTAATTGCCTGCGGTGGTGGTAAACTGGGTACAAAAGCAGGCGACTCTTATGTGGCATTCGCTCTGCCAGAGAAGAAATAATGGTTAGGTTACAATGATGAATTGTCGCTACAAACACAACTTGCTGACGAAGTGTTTTTGCTGGGTATGCTGGTAATCCGTAACATTTTCACAGGAGTTCATCACAATTACTTATAAGCGCAGATTTCAGGGGCCATATTGCATTCAAACAAAAGACCTGCATGAAAGATTTGATCAAAAGGCCCCTGGATGTTAACAAAGTTGAATTCTGGGCGGCGACAACAATGTACGTATTCGCCGTTTTTCTATTGGTGTCCAAAGCTACACAAAGTGAAGAATACTCGAACTGGACCCTGAACAGTGGTCAGTTTCGCGACCGTCACCTCCAGTTTTCTTATTTCTCCAATTATTTTATTCCAAAGTTGGTGCGCTACACAGCTTTTTATGGCGCTTACGCCGTGATGGTTTTCAGGATCATTCCAGCTATTGTGCAGAAAGCACGCCTGGGAACAAATACCTTGCTGATCATTGTTGTTTTTTTTCTTCTTGGAGCAATTTTCGGCGTCACGGATACCTGGATCAAAGGTTATTTGTTTGCTGACTACGAGAACCGGCAGGATGTTTATGATATTTTGTTCAGGTCAAGCTTCGTGTATAGCTTCTGGTTAATTATGGTATTCGCATTTTTCCAGATCCTGAAATATTCCGCAATGTATTTCCTTGAGAACCCCGCAAAATACAATGTAAAAGATCAACTGATCACCCGTGATGCGATACTGGCTTTTATTGTATGGATGATAAGTTTTTTCTTGCTGCTGATAAGCGACTCCTCTGTGGAAATTATCGGGCTGGTTGGATTTATTATTCCATTTGCCATCGGCTTATACTGGTATTCCTTGCACGACCTTATTCCCAAGGCGCGTAACAAAAAGAAAGAATTCCGTGCTTACCTGTGGAAGGTTGTGCTTATCCTTATATTAAGCATCCTGCCGATGACACTCTTGATTTTCGCTTTTGTGAATATGCGCAACGAGGGAATGTTATTTATCAATTTATTCAATATCGGTTTTCAACTGCTGGTCACCGCACCGTTCTCCTGGTATATCTACCGGCAACGGCTAGCTGATAACTATGAGCTAGACTCATTGAAAACGGCTTTGGGAAATTCCTCCGCCAACCTGGATTTTTTACGCTCCCAGATCAACCCTCATTTTTTGTTCAATGCCCTCAACACCCTGTATGGCACTGCGCTGCAGGAGAATGCTGAACGTACAGGGGAAGGTATTCAGAAGCTGGGCGATATGATGCGTTTCATGCTGGAAGAAAATATGCAGGATAAAATTACGCTTAACCGCGAGATCGACTATATCAACAACTATATCGGCCTTCAGCGATTGCGCACGCAGGCATCACCGGAAATTACTATCCAGACGGACATAGACAACCAGGTAAATAATTTAAGCATTACACCAATGTTGTTGATACCATTTATTGAGAATGCTTTTAAACACGGCATCAGTCTGCGTGAACCGTCACATATTAAGATCACTTTGCAAATAAAAGGGAACGGTTTGTATTTTGATGTGTACAACAGCATCCATGTGAAAGCAGACAATGATCCCGAAAAAAACAAAAGCGGTATCGGGCTCAACAATGTTAAACAGCGGCTCAGGTTATTATACCCCAGTCAACATGAACTTATCATTCGTGAAAACGCTAAAGAGTTTTTCGTGCACCTGACAATACAGTTGTAATCGACTTTGTTGCAGAAAAAGTAACGAAAACATCCAATAACAATTCACCATCAACAATTTTACCTTTAATCCTGAACCGATTTACCATGATCTCCATCGCTATCGATGATGAACCTATTGCTTTGGAAATAGTTCGCGCGCATGCTGCCAAAGTGCCTTTCCTCGATTTAAAGGCTACCTTTACGGATGCCTTTAAAGCAATGGATTACCTGCAGAAAGAGCCCATAGACCTTATCTTTCTTGATATCAAGATGCCCGATATCTCGGGACTGGATTTTTTGAAGAGTCTTAACAGGAAACCGCTGGTGATATTTACAACTGCGTACACAGAACATGCTGTAATGAGTTTCGAATTGGACGCAGTCGATTACCTGCTTAAACCATTCTCGTTAGCTCGTTTTTTAAAAGCCTGCAATAAGGCAAATGAACTGTACCAATTAAGGAATAACTCCGTTGCGGCTGATCATATATTTATCAAAACCGGGTATGAACAGGTAAAACTGCGCTTCGACGATATTTTTTATATTGAAGCAGAAGGCAACTATGTAAATTTCGTTTTGAAAGGCTCCAAATTGCTATCGCGGATGACGTTTACCGAAATTGAAAGTATTCTTCCAAAGAACAAGTTCCTCCGCATCCACCGTTCTTACATGGTTGCTAAGTCGGCCGTTGACAAAATAGAAAGGCACCAGGTGCATATCAATGGTATCAACCTGCCTGTTGGTGAAACTTATGTGCAGAATTTGTCGACACTAAAATAACAGCTGATGGCTTTCTTTGTCTTCGTGGCTTCGTGGCAAAAAAGCTAAAAGCTATCCTTATGACATAAAGGAAAGA
>JBBPYM010000245.1:0-7099 GCA_038199905.1 Chitinophagales bacterium
ATTACATTGTTGGAGTACTACCAACAATCCTATTTCTAATATCTTGTTTCAGTGGGGTTTCCCGATTTTAGAACACTGAATTAAAACAACTTTATAGGTTTACTCCGTCTGTCAGTGCCAGCCCGTTATTCGAAAAAACACCAGTGTGCAAATCATCCATAGATTTATGCTTTTACTTTAAACCTCTTTTATAATCAAAAACAGCGCAGGCATGCCGGCATAAAGCCAATAGCATACCTGCGCTGATAGAGGATAGAGATCAGAACAAATTAGTCAAGCCGCTCAATGGACAACCTCGTGTATTTTTCTTTTCTATTTCTTTCAATCACCATAATATGACCTTCTTTAGCAGGCCCGATCAGCATAGATACCCCATCTTTGCTGTGGGGAACTGTGCGGATCACTTTATGCTTTTTAGTATCATAGATTTGTGTCGTTTTTGCATCGCTTGCTACTATGTAAGTACTTTTTGATTCATCGTTTGTCAAATAGTAGTTTGTTCTGTAAGTAGACAGGTACCCAAGATCTGCCGCTCCTACAATTTTACCGGTCCGCGTCATGGTGATTTCGTTATCCTGAGCCAGTGCTCCATTAGGTGTTAGTTTAAATACATTCGTATTTTTATAGGTAAAAATATTATACCCTACCGAAGCCTGCATTATTGGTACAACAAGCGTCGGGGCAAAAACTACACTGGTAACTATACCACCAACACGTACTTTTTTACGCAAAGCATTACTTACAAAATAAGTGTTTCCTTTATAATCTCTGTAGGCAGTCGTAAATACATTATAGCTTTTGTTTGATTTGGTATATCCTGTCTTGCTTATTTGCGGTTGCAATGATCCGTCACTCCAATACACATATTTCTCCCTGCAGGCCATTTTTTGCAGCGGGATCCATATCTATCGTGAAAACTCCTTTATTTATTGCTTTTGAAAATGCTTTTATTCTTGGGTCTATATTATTTCTTCTATTATTGATAATACTACCTGTAATATATAAATTTCCGGTTGTAGGGTCGGGTTCAAAAGTTTGCACACGCAACTGATTCCCTTCTTTATCCTGGAGCTGTTTTATCTTGCCAACTGAACCGGTTTGCGCATCAATGGAAGCGAAACTATAGTTACCATAAGTATCCGCTTTATTTTTCATCAGCATATAAATATTAGCCCCTGCGGTATTCAAATAGTAACTTTCGGCATCAGCCATTTTGGTGCTCCATATTTGTTTGCCATCGAGGTCATAGTTCACTACTTTGGATGCATTATCATCTCCATAAAACAACAGGAATCCTTTGCCGGCAAGGGCCTCCAGTTGAAGACCTTTTTTAAGGCGCGTATTATAAGTGTATGCGTTGTTCTTACTATATGGAGTCCGGGCAAAACTTCCGGAAGTAGTTGCAGGAATACTTTGGGTGTTTAATATCTTTCCATCAAGATTGATAAACTGAGTCACCACAAAATCATTCGAGGTTAATTTTTTCACTTGTTTTTTCTTTGAATAGTCTTTTCCCAGCTCCGTGCTTTTAAGATAGCCAAGGCAAAGCACATCATTTTCAAAACTGATGGCCTCCAGACTAAGGCCTATCTCGCGGAAATTTACCACACCGATATCGTTGAGGTTTTCATCCATAATGGTGAGCTTATAATTGAATGAATCCTGGTTGGCTTTTTCCAATTGTGTAAGCACTACATAACCGATTACCGAACGACCTGAAATGATGGTTTTACTTTCAGTTGAAATGTCGCTGCTCACTTCTTTAAACACTTTAGATTGAGCAGACATGGATGTGACGGCAGAGATGGCTGCAAGTACACATAAGATTTTTTTCATAAAAGTTTGCGTTTAAGTAAAATATATTGTTAGAATTTATTAATTGATGATTAGAATTTGGCAGCAATTTCAGCATAGATGCTGGTCGGATAGTTTGCAAGAAATTCTTTGGAATAAAGTTGTTGTTGTTTTTTACTTACATCATCACCGGAAAGCACAGAAGTAAGAAACGTTTTAAATCCTTTGCTGTCAACAGATGCAACCGACCAGAAAGGAAGTGTGCCGATCATTTTCACATCAGATTCAAGCTGCGCGGCGGGTATCTGTTCCAGCAACGTTTGCGTGGCATAATAATCTTTAGAGATCAGTTCCTTCGGCACAACACCGATAGAATTGAAACGCGCGAGTTTTTTATCTGCGTAATACAAACCTGCAAAAATATTATACACCATCACATCATACCACGGATCTTTATTATTCTTATCTTTTAAGAGCATGATCCTGAAAAGTGCAGGAGTAAGATTCATTTTATTATACAGATTCCACACGATCATTTTATCGGCTGTCTCGCGTATCGATGCCGGAACAGGCGTGTAGGACACATCATGAGAATTGAAATTCTTTGTTGCATTATATCTTTCAACACATTCCGGATGTGTTTTAAGTGAATCAGTGAGATCCTCCCCTTTGCTGAAGTTATAATTCCTGGCAGACAGGCCTTTGCTTTTTTTTACAAACCACTGATCATCCAGGTTTAGGTTGTAAGTGGTAAAATAAGATTTTGCCGGTTGCAGGAGTGCCGTCCGGTATTCATTATCCGTGCTGTCTAATCTTAAAAAATAATCCGCATTAAAAGAGATTTTCGAGTTCTTTAATAATGCAATCGCCAGTGAATCGGCTTCACATTCTTTATACCTCGTGTGCCTGCTGCGGCTGAAGCTGTAGTTCTCCAGCACTTCTTTCAGTTTGGTCAGCCTTCCATATTTTGAGCTTAGCACATCTTTCAACGAAGCATTATATTCATCAGACGTTAGCAGTTCTGCTTTTTGGCGCATCGCATTTTCGGCATGGTTCAAAATATTATGAGAAAGCTCATGAGCAATGATGAGTGCCAGTTCCTCCCTGCTATTTACATAAGCAATGAGGCCCAGGTTTACCGCAAGCACATTCCCACCAATTGCATACGCATTTACACTTTCGTTTCTGTCTAAAAACAATAAAGGACGTACCGGAATCAGTCCTTTGTTTGCCGCAATCAACTTGGTAATGATACCATTTACAATCTACAATTTCTTTGTTGTAAAGAAAATCGTTATCCTCAAGGGCATCCAGTAAAAAATCCGTACGGCTTTTCCAGATTTCTGAATATTTACTTTGTGTTTTCCAATTCTTATAGATCGCGAGAACGGTCCAGGCTTTCTTTAAAGAATCCTTTTGCTTCGCGAAATAAAACTTCGAAAGGTCTGTGTATTTCGAAAACATTTTTTCCTGCGAAAGAGCATTGAATTGAAAAAATAAAACACCAGCGAAAACAAGTGCTGCGTATTTAATTCTTCACAAAAAAATGTCGTAAAAAGCTGAGTTGAGTATTCATTTCATCATAAGTGCAAATAAGAATGCAATTATAAGCAATATGTTAAACATTTCTTAATGAAAAAGCAATTCTATTTTGATTAAAATATTTTATAAAGTCCGGCCACGCTGGAACCGCTTATAAAGACAAGATTGTATGTCCAATTTGGCTTCTTATGGAGAAGACTTTATTTATTTAGCTATGTGTAAATCACCAGTTTTATTTATAATTTTAGATTCATTTATCAGGTACGGAGAGAACTCTACTGCCTCGCTTCGGCAAGCTTTACACTTATCTTTCATGCTATGACCAACTATTACAATAATAACATCTGAGCAATGAATACCTGGAATACCTGCACAACCACACGTTCCTGACATTGTGTGCAATTCTTCCTTGCAAAGATCCCACAAAAAACAAGACACTTATTCGCTAATAGCGATTTTTTTGATGGTTTGAATGGTCCAATTAGGGCGCAAATACTTGCAATGCAGGAATTTTTTAATAAATATATTTTTTTGGCATTTGGTTTGACTTTGCTTTAATGGAATTATGAAACAATTAAAATAAATCTTATGTCCAATTACGTAAAATTATTATTTGCCGCGATAGTCTTTACCGCAATTTTATCATGCAAAAAAGATGATACGACAAATACCGACGTCTTTACTTTTAAAGCAACTTTGAGTGGAACGAACGAAGTACCTTCTAATGCTTCAACAGCTACAGGTTCTTCTACTTTGACCTATTCTAAAAGCACTAAAAAGTTTACTATTGTAACCACATTTAGTGGATTGAATCCTACAATGGGTCATATCCATAAAGCTGTAAAAGGCATTAATGGCCCTGTTATCTTTCCATTTAAAGATGTTGCTACGAGTCCTATTAAATTGGAAGGCTCACTTACAGATGAACAATTCCAGGCGATGGGAAAAGATTCTATGTATGTAAACCTTCATACTACAGCCTTTCCGGGCGGAGAAATAAGGGGCCAACTTATGAAGCAATAACTACAATATAATTTTAATCAAAAAAGAGGCTGTCGCAAAATAAAATTTGGGTCAGTCTCTTTTTATTTTTAGATTCTATTTAAATGAAATCTTGCCATTGCTGGTGTCTTTGCCAACAATGGTATTAAATAGCAGGATGCCTGTAGAGTTGTTTTAATCTTTTATCATTTTGCTTTTTACTTTTATTAGAGACGTAGATCTATAGTTCGCAAGGGACAAAACAGTTAATCATTCAGTTTGAAGAACTACTGATTCATCTCTTAAAGGATTAAAAAGCAACAACCCGTCATTTATCTTTTTTTATTTCTGAAAATTGATGACTCATTTATAACCCAGTCAGTAATAACTTCCAATGAGATATCTTTCTCAGCTCCATAGGCGCGACATGTTAGTAGGAGCAACAAATCTTTCCCTCACCAAGCTTCGTAGGAGCGCAATGTTTTCGGAGAGAGATGCAAAACCATACTAAAATTTCTTAACTCAATACAACGTACATATCGCTCCTGCGGAGCTACTATATTTTCACGTTATTGTTTTCTACTTACATTTCGTTCCTGTGGAGCTAAAGATCGAAACTCTAATTTAGTACCCAACGTAATATCGTTTGGTAATTTTGCGTAACGGCGAGACCGTTAATTAATTTAATGTAAAAAACGCACTAATTTACTCCTTGGTGAGTATAAGGTAAAAGAAGAAAATACGTTGAAGTAGAAAACATGTTAGCGGAGATGCTACCATAAACAGGAGAACCCACAACCAACGAGTTGATTCTATAAAAACCCTTTCAATTCACCCAAGGCACCATTTTTGATTCCACTTTTTACATGCAGAAAAAGAATGGAAACAGATCAGAAAGAGATGGTTTTGTGCAGGTACGTGGAGCCCGTCAACATAATCTTAAAAATGTAAGCCTGGTTATTCCCCGGGATGCGTTGGTGGTCTTTACGGGGGTGTCCGGTTCTGGCAAATCATCGCTTGCCTTTGGTACGTTGTATGCGGAAGCGCAACGCAGGTACCTGGAGTCTGTATCGCCGTATGCACGCCGGCTTTTTCACCAAATGCCCATACCGGAAGTTGATGAGATCGAAGGCCTCCCACCAGCAGTTGCTTTGCAGCAACAGAGGGGTTCAGCAACCACCCGCTCATCCGTAGGATCCGTTACTACCTTGTCTAACCTTTTGCGGATGTTGTATTCGAGAGCCGGAGATTATCCCAAAGGTCAGCCGCTTTTATATGCAGAATCATTTTCGTCCAATACCCCTGAAGGAGCTTGTCCCCAATGCCATGGCCTGGGCAGGGTTTATGAAGTAACCGAACAAACTATGGTACCAGATGACACTCTCACCATCCGGGAAAGAGCCATAGCTGCCTGGCCCTCTGCCTGGCAAGGGCAAAACCTGCGCGACATTTTAACCACACTTGGTTATGATGTAGATATTCCCTGGAAAGATATCTCGAAAAAAGACCGCGACTGGATCTTATTTACAGACGAGAAACCACAGGTGCCTGTGTATGCGGGATTCAACCGGGAGGAGGTGCAGCATGCTATTAAAAGAAAAATGGAACCAAGTTATATGGGCACTTTCACAGGTGCTAAAAAGTATGTATTGCACACTTTTGCAAATACGCAAAGTGCCCTGATGAAAAAACGGGTATCGCAATACATGCTGAGTAGCGAATGTCCTACCTGCAAAGGAAAACGATTGCGGCTCGAATCACTTTCGGTCACTTTTGCAGGTTACGATATAGCCGACATTTCCCGGCTTCCTTTAAAAAGATTGCTTTCAATTTTTATCCCCTATGGCGATGGATCAGCTCCGGCTATAGCTATATTGTCCAAAGATCACGAAGAAAAGGCAATGGTGGCCCAACGGATTGCTGAAGACCTCGTTGCGCGACTTTCTGTGTTGCTGCAATTAGGCCTAGGCTATTTATCACTGGAGCGAAGTACGCCTACTCTTTCTCCGGGCGAACATCAGCGGCTAAGATTGGCCACCCAGGTGCGTAGTAATTTGTTTGGTGTGGTGTATGTTTTAGACGAACCATCTGCCGGTCTGCATCCTGCCGACACCGAAGCATTGCTCAAAGCAATGGATGGATTAAAGGAATCCGGAAACTCTCTTTTTGTGGTGGAGCACGAATTGGATGTGATCCGTCATGCTGATTGGATCGTGGATGTGGGGCCGGCAGCGGGTGAAGGTGGAGGAGAGATTTTATACAGTGGTCCGCCATCGGGTTTAAAAAACATTACACAATCAAAAACACGGGAACATCTTTTTAATGAACTTCCTTTTGCCAGAACACAAGAGCGAAAGCCCATTGGGTGGTTACATTTAAGCGGTGTCACGAGGAATAATCTAAAGAATCTTGATGTGGACATTCCTCTAGGGGTTTTAACCAGTGTTACCGGCGTATCCGGTTCGGGTAAAAGCAGTTTAGTAAGCCAGGTTTTGGTAGAATTGATAGCCGATCATTTAGGAAACATACCTCCTCCCGAAGCAGAAGTAGAAGATGCACTGCAAGAGGAAATAGTTGTGACATTGGGTGGTAAAATAACCGAAGGCGCAGAAAGCATTAAACGCCTGGTAAAAGTAGATCAGAAGCCAATTGGCAGAACTCCCCGCTCCAACCTGGCGACTTATACCGGCTTATTTGATGTAGTGCGAAAATTATTTGCAGCTACTAAACTGGCAAAAGCACGTCATTATGATGCAGGGCGGTTTTCATTTAATGTGGGCAA
>JBBPYM010000246.1:0-10328 GCA_038199905.1 Chitinophagales bacterium
CATGCTTTCCCGAAAGCTGATGGCTGATTGCTGATTGCTGATAGCTGATAGGCCCATGCCACCACAAAGGCGCGAATAAAAAAAGCCCCCGGCAAAGCTGGAGGCTAATTTATATCCTATGAAGACTACATTATCTATTAGGCAACATACGTTCCAAAAACATTTTATTTGTTTAACTTGATTTCGCTTTCCGCGGAAACTACTAACAAACTTACATAACGTATTAATAGTCAATATATAATGAAACGCATCGAATATTAGATTCTTCTATTCAGTAAGAAGTTTGGTAACTAACATTGATGGGAATTTTTCCCAAAAGAGGAAGAAATGTTCAGAATAGGATATATCAGGATGAATCAGGAGTAATATCCACGTCTTTACCAAGACCAAGTTTGTCAACAGCTATCTGGGCAGCGATTTGGCTGGCATCTTTTTTATTATAAGCTTTGCCTTGAGCTATTAACTGGCCATTTACAACAGCCCCCACTGTAAATAAGCGACGGCCATTTTCAATTTTTTCTTCCAGGGTTTCAAACTCTAACACTTTACCCTTTTTGTTTGCCCAACCATATAGCTTGTTTTTATGATTTATCTCCAGGTTTTCCAGGTCATCCATAAAAAGATAGGGAAGAATGATCCTTTCTAATACCCACACCCTCGTTTTTACAAATCCTTTATCAAGGTAGATAGCACCTACTACTGCTTCCAGGGTGTTACCAAATATCTGGCTCATTTTCAGCGAACTGTCGAACTTGTTGAAATTGCAGATCTTTCGCATTCCCATTTTAATGGCAATATCGTTTAAAGTGGTGCGGTTGACCATTTTGCTTCGCATTTCCGTCAGGAAACCTTCATCTTTGTAGGGGTACTTTTTAAAAAGAAAATCAGCAACGATAGCACTGAGAATGGCATCACCAAGGTATTCAAGCCTTTCGTTATTGTCGGCCGAAGCATCTCTAACGGAACGGTGTGTAAGTGCCGTTTTGTACAAAGAAATGGAGCCAGGTGTAAATCCCAGCACATTACGCAGTTGTTTCTTGTACGAAGGAACCTTTGCAGAGCCTCTAAATAATTGATCGAACAAACCCACAATGAAAGCTACGTTTTTTTTGAATAAAATTAAATGAAGGCGTTAAAAAAAAAAGAAGAAACAGGAAAGCAGTCTGAAAAGATCAGCTTCAGGAAATGTATTTTTTTACGATCACTGCCGCGTTGTGTCCGCCGAAGCCAAAAGTATTACTCAATGCTGCGCGTACAGGCCGTTGTTGCGCGATGTTAAAGGTGAAGTTTAGCTTAGGGTCGAGTTCAGGATCATCCGTAAAATGGTTGATCGTTGGGGGAATAATACCGGTTTGAATGCTCATGATACAGGCAATGGCCTCAATAACTCCGGCCGCGCCTAAACAATGACCGGTCATAGATTTTGTAGAGCTTATATTCAGCCTGTAAGCCTCTTCGCCAAAAACTTGTGAGATAGCTTTAAGTTCGGCTCCATCACCCAGGGGGGTAGAAGTTCCATGTGTATTGATGTAATCGATATCTTCCGGTTTTAGACCGGCATCCTCAAGGGCTGCAATCATCACATTTCTGGCCCCCAGTCCGTCAGGGTGAGGGGCCGTGATGTGGTAAGCATCGGCGGTGGCCCCCCCACCAGCAATTTCGCAATAAATCTTAGCACCTCTTGTAAGCGCGTGTTCCAGCTCTTCCAGTATTACAAGTCCTGCACCTTCCCCGATCACAAAACCATCGCGGTCTTTATCATACGGCCTGCTGGCGGTTTTAGGATCATCGTTTCTTTCACTGAGCGCTTTCATTGCATTAAAACCACCAACACCGGCTTCCCTGATTACGCTTTCGCTACCACCACTTACGATGATATCAGATTTACCCAGCCTTATAGTGTTGAAAGCATCGATGATTGCATTAGTTGAAGATGCACAGGCACTTACCACTGCATAGTTCGGGCCCCTGAAACCATGCCGCATAGAAATTTGTCCTGCGGCTATGTCAAGGATCATTTTCGGGATAAAGAATGGATTAAAACGGGGTGTGCCATCTCCTTTTGCAAAATTCATCACCTCTTCCTGGAAAGTAATCAATCCGCCGATGCCGCTGGCAAAAATAACACCTACTCTGTCAGGATTGACATTATCCTTCGTGATGCCGGCATCTTTAACAGCTTCATCACTTGCCACAAGGGCAGTCTGGCTGTAGCGATCAATCTTCCGTGCCTCCTTACGGTCCATGAAATCCGTTGGCTCAAAACCTTTTAATTCGCATGCAAACCGGGTCTTGAATTTACTGGCATCAAATCCTTTAATAAAATCGGCGCCTGAAACCCCATTTATCAAACTGTTCCAGAATTCGCCAATATTATTGCCTAATGGTGTTAGGGCACCCATGCCAGTTACAACAACTCGTTTCAATTCCATATGGCTTTCAGGAATTTATAATGTGATAAATCCGCCTTCGGGGCTAGAATGCTTCGAAAGGCGGATTTAAAGATATTGCCTATATCCGGAATCCCGTTTATTTAGCATGCTCTTCTAAATAAGCTACAGCCTGACCAACGGTTGTAATGGTTTCAGCCTGCTCGTCGGGAATAGAAATGTTGAATTCCTTTTCAAATTCCATAATGAGTTCAACGGTGTCCAATGAATCGGCACCAAGATCATTTGTAAATGAAGCTTCGCTGGTTACTTCAGCTTCATCCACTCCTAACTTATCAGTAATGATCTTTTTAACTCTTGTTTCTATACTGTCTGGCATTTTAGTAAAGTTTAGTTACGGCTGCAAAAATATAATTTTTGACTTAAAAGCAATCAGGAACATCTTTTTATTTTAAATATAGATTAGAGCGGTAAAAATGAATGTTTTAGGAGCTCCTTTTTAATGAGATTCCAATAAAAAGTAAGCGTTCCTCACAAATGATAACTGGTGATCCTCCCGTTATCAGGCCGCATTGATCAACTATTTCTTCCATGTAATCACGATATTTTGTAAATTGAACTTCATTAATTTCCAAAATTCCACTGCATGGCATTAAAAATAATTGATCATGGAAGTAAAGAATACCTTCAAATGGTTAATCTGCGCACTGAACTTTTACGCAAACCTCTGGGCCTGAAATTTTCCGACGAAGAACTGGCATCAGAAAAGAATGAGATCCTGGTAGCAGCTTTTGAAGAAGAAAAGATGCTTGGATGCTGTATGCTGGTAAAAGAAACTGAAAAGCATTGTCGCTTACGCCAAATGGCGGTACTCAACAATTTACAGGGCAAGGGTATAGGCAGAGCCTTAATGATCTTTGCTGAAAATATCGCCCGCGATCGTGGCTTCAAAAAGCTAACGATGCATGCACGGAAAACAGCCCTCGGCTTTTACGAAAGACTGGGATATAACGTCAGCGGAGACGAGTTCGCAGAACTGTCTATCCCACATTTTATAATGGAAAAAAACCTTTAGCCACTCCCCAAACCTTTATTCTGTAACCACCAACCTGGCACCTGCCGCAGCTACTTGATGAACCGGATGCACAATGGATATTTGTAGGTCTTACCCTCACTCGCTTTGATGGTTGCGATAATCACAAAAATAGAAGCCACAATCCAAAGTGGCCATACCAGCAGTATTCCCACAATCGTAATAAATAAAACTATTATTGCAAGAATTACCGTTAATTGAAAATTCAAAGACTCCTTAGCCTACGAATTTCAAGGCATTTCAGGCGCGGTCTTTTTTTTACCACAAGGATCACAAGGGAGGCACAAGGTACACAATGGCCCTCAGGCAATTTTCGAAGATCCTTCATTCAAATGTTTTTGCAAATAATCACACTCTCTTCGCGCCCTTTGCGGGTTTTCTTCGCGCGCTTTGCGGTAAAAAAAAATCTAACACACAGGCCTTTACAAAACCAGTTAGACCGCTAATTTGGAATCGAAATTAAACCACTACCGCTTTAGCTGTAACATTACGATGCATCTGCTGCAGGAATTTATGTAACCCTTCCATGCTCTGCATCTCCTCAACAATCAACAAAAAGTTCTTACCAGTTTGTTTCAACCTGGCTTTGTTAGTTTGGGTTTGAATATATTTCAGGATAGAATGGAAGATATTTGATTCAAAATACGGAGAGTCTGGCTTGTTAATAAAATAACACCGAAGCGTTTCATCCTTCAGCACCATCTTCTCAAAACCCAGCTCCACAGCTAGCTTGCGGCAACGAACAGTTTTAAACAAGTCTTCAACCTGCGGAGGCATTGGCCCAAACCTGTCAATCATTTCCTTATGAAAGCTCTGCAGCTCATTTTCATTCTCACAATTATCCAGCCGTGTATATAACGACAATCTTTCTGCGATACTTTCCACATACTTATCCGGGATCAAAATCTCAAGATCTGTATCAATCGTACAATCCTGCACAAAATCTTCCTGTAAATCAATTTCTTCTTTAAACAAGTTCCTGAATTCAGTGCGTTTTAATTCTTTGATTGCTTCATCCAGAATCTTTTGATACATCTCAAATCCTATCTCTGCCATAAAACCACTTTGCTCTCCTCCCAGCATATTTCCCGCACCCCGGATGTCAAGGTCACGCATGGCGATTTGGAAACCGCTACCCAACTCGCTATGCTGTTCCAGCGTTTGCAGTCTTTTACTTGAATCACTTGGAAGTGTACTCATTGGAGGAGCCAGCAGGTAACAAAATGCCTTTTTATTGCTCCGACCAACACGGCCACGCAACTGGTGAAGGTCGCTCAGCCCAAACTGGTGGGCATTATTAACTATGATGGTGTTTACATTCGGAATGTCCACTCCACTTTCAACGATATTGGTACATACCAGCACATCATATTTCTTGTCAATAAAATCCAGGATTCTTTCTTCTAATTCATGACCCTCTAACTGGCCATGTGCATATCCGATACTTATATCCGGACATAACGCCTGGATAAGTGCAGCCATCTCAGCAAGTCCTAATACCCTGTTGTGGATAAAAAACACCTGCCCCCCGCGTTCAATCTCAAAATAAATGGCATCCCGGATAAGATCCTGGTTAAACACCTGCACTTCTGTTTGTATCGGCTGGCGATTGGGCGGAGGCGTATTTATAATACTTAGATCACGGGCACCCATAAGTGAGAACTGCAACGTACGTGGGATAGGCGTTGCCGTAAGTGTAAGGCAGTCAACATTGGTGCGTATTGTTTTTAACTTCTCCTTTGCTGCCACACCAAACTTCTGCTCTTCATCTATCACCATCAATCCCAGGTCCTTAAACTTAACTTCCTTGCCAAGCAAAGAATGTGTGCCGATAATGATATCTATCTTTCCCTCTTCAAGCCTTTTTAAAGTTTCTTTTTTTTCTTTGGCAGATTTAAAACGGTTAACGTAATCAACAGTTACAGGAAAATCTTTAAGGCGCTCGCTAAAAGTTTTATAATGTTGAAATGCAAGAATGGTAGTAGGCACCAACACCGCCGCCTGCTTTCCATCACAGCAACTTTTAAAGGCTGCACGGATAGCCACTTCCGTTTTACCAAATCCCACATCGCCACAAACCAGGCGGTCCATTGGCGATGGCAATTCCATATCTTTCTTCACATCAGCTGTTGCCTTGCTTTGATCAGGAGTGTCTTCATAAATAAAAGACGCTTCAAGCTCAGTCTGCATGTAGTTATCCGGAGTATGCGAAAAGCCGTGCTGAGCTTTGCGTTGCGCGTACAGCTTTATAAGATCAAAAGCAATTTCCTTAACCTTGCTTTTCGTTTTTTCTTTTAGTCGTTGCCATACATCACTGCCAATCTTGTTGATCTTTGGAACACTGCCTTCCTTGCCGGTGTACTTTGATATTTTATGAAGTGAATTGATGTTTACATATAGAATATCATTGTCTTTATAAATGATCCTCACTGCTTCCTGTAATCGCCCGTTGGCTTCAATTTTTTGAAGGCCGCTATAAACACCAAGTCCGTGATCTATATGAGTAACATAATCCCCCGGCTGTAGGTCGCGGAGCGTGCGGAGCGTGATTGCTTTATTCTTATTATATGCCTGCCTGATCCTGTATTTATGATAGCGCTGAAATATCTGGTGATCGGTATAACAAACCACTTTAACATCATCGTCAATAAAACCTTCATGAATCGAAACTGGTACAGGTACAAAAGGAATTTCAGTTTTCAGGTCAGTAAAAATGCTGTGCAGCCTTTCCAACTGTTTAGGATTATCGGCGAATAAAAAGATATCGTATTTTTTTGCTTCCCAGGATTTCAGATCTTTTATTAGCAGGTCGAACTGCCTGTTAAATGAGGGCTGTTCCTTTGTAGTAAAATCAATGACCGTTTTATTTTTATTATCGCCTGCAGTTGATTCCTCATCCTTTGTAAACCACGAGCTAAATCCAAACTCAATGATATGCCTTTGTTGAACCAGGTCTTCAATAACGCCGCTTTTTACGAAATCTTCGCCATCCACATCTATCTTTTCGTACTTGTCCTCTTCAATGTCGGCGCGTGTTTGCGTGTTACCGCCTGACTGGTTTAGGTATTGTTGCAGGTCTTCTTCCTGCACACGTAATTTCTCCTGTAATACATCCCAGTCCTGCATCCACACCACTGTGTTTGAAGGTAAGAATTCAAGTAGCGGCACTTTCCCCGATTTTTCAAATTGCGTTTCAACGTTGGGGATGATCGTTACCTGCAATATTTTACGTTCGCTAAGCTGGGTTTCAGGATCAAATATCCTGATGGAATCAACCTCATTCCCAAACAATTCAACGCGGTATGGTTTTTCATTGCCGAAGGAGTAAATATCAAGAATACCGCCGCGCAAAGCGAACTGCCCCGGCTGATACACAAAATCAGTTCTCTCAAAATTATAACTAACCAGCTTTTCCATCAGGCCGTTAACATCAATTGTGTCGCCTGTTTTAACGTATATGATGGTATCGTTAAGCGTTTTCTGAAGCACAACCTTTTCAGCAAGTGCCTCCGGGTAAGTGATAATCATTTTCCTATTGCCGCCGGCACTCACTTTCATCAATGTTTCCGTCCTCAGCATAACATGACTGCTGTTGAGCAGGTGAAAGTTTTTCCTGTTTTTAAATGATCCGGGAAAATAAAAAAGATCCAGCGCATTGGTAAGGTTCTCCAGTGTATTATGAAAGTAGGCTGCTTCTTCAGCGTCATTTAAGACAATTAAATGGTTCAACTGGGTACAGGAAGGATGCGCAAAAATTGCACTGATAATAAACTGGGGGGAGCTTCCTTGTAAGTTTTTTAGAAATATTTTTTGAGGCTGGTCAAAAGAAAGCTTGTCCGCCAATTGAAAAAGGCGGGGGGATTCAACATATTTATCACGCAACTGCTCCAGGTTCATAGTATCGGCTGCAAAGATAATAAAAATGAGCGAAGAGATTTGCTGATAGTCGTGAAGATGTTTACTATAATAGCAAACACAGCATAAAGAATCCCTCTGCGCCACTCCCAATTCTTCTCCGGTATTCCTCTGTGGTTCCCCCCTCTGTAAAAAAGCTCTTAATAAACCGCCCCGTAATCAACCCTAAACTCAACCTTAGTCATCTCCCTCGCAACAACTTCCACCGGCGCAATATTATTCTGCGAATCAAACCGGTTGGAATAGAAAAACGTATCTTTTCTAACGAACAACGAATATTTACCAACCGGCAACTTTACTTTGAAATGCCCCTTGTTATTTGTCACAACCCGTTTAACAAAACGAGTGGAAATAGAAGAATAAAAAGACGATGCATCTTTTTGTATAACCTGGCTGGTATTTGTTAATTCGTAGATATACAATGTATCTTTTATTCCAACGGAAGGTGAGGGTTTTTGGTCAGGCGAAGGCATTTGGTTACCTGAAACTTTATACAGGTATCCTTCAATACCTTGTTTCCTGCACCAGTTGAGTTCGAATGAGCAGAGGGAGAAAAGGAGCACTCCCAGCATCAACGTTCCTCGTACTTTCATTTTATAAGATTGGTTAATAATTCCGTCGCTAAAATTATCATAAAAACGGAGCTCCTACGTTTAATAGTGTAATTTTATTGTCGTTTAAATTTTTTTTATGAAATTGACCGGATTCGTACCCTGTTTGCTTGCTATCTTTCTTATCAATGTTGATATTACTGCCCAGGTGACCACAGAATTCCGAATTCTTAAAGAAGCCTCCCTACAAAAGGCAAACGAGGAAAAAAACAATTTCAGAAAATTACTACAACTTTCCAAAGAAAGAGGCTGGAAAATGATGACCACCGGTAAAAATGGCCGCGTCATTCGTTTAAGTGGAATTGACCCCCTCGGCTACCCTTTATATGTTTCTACTGACAACAATATTATTGCTGCTGCCTCAATAAAAACCAATCTTTTATGGCCCTCGGGTAGTACAGGGCTTGATTTAACAGGGTCCTCGGCCAATATCACTGGTAAGATAGGAATTTGGGATGGCGGTAAAGTCAGGAACACACATGTGGAGCTCGTTGGCAGGGTAACACAGAAAGATAATATTCTTACTCTTAATGATCACGCAACACATGTTGCAGGATCAATGATTGCCAAAGGCGTTAACCCTGTTGTAAAAGGCATGTCTTATGGTGCTCAGCAAATGTTGGCTTATGACTTTGAAAATGATGAATCCGAGATGCTGGCGGAAGCCGGCAACCTGTTGATTTCAAATCACTCCTATGGTAATCTTGCAGGATGGCATTACAATGATGTGGAAAAAAGATGGGACTTCTGGGGTCCGGTAAATTCTAAAGAAGACTATAAGTTTGGTTATTACTCCTCTGAGGCACAAATATGGGATTCTATCGCTTATAATGCACCCAACTATCTGATTGTTAAATCGGCGGGCAACGACCGCAATGATAATGGTCCTGCAGAGGGTCAGCCATACTGGCGAATGAACGCCACGGGGCAATGGGTGAACGCCGGTAACAGGCCCGCTGGTATTAGCAATAATAATGGGTATGATAATATTCCAACTTACGGAACGGCGAAAAACATCTTAACAGTAGGAGCCATCAACCCTATTCCGGGCGGCTTTTCCACTCCGTCCGATGCTGTTATATCAAATTTCAGCAGTTGGGGCCCGACAGATGATGGCAGGATAAAACCTGACGTTGTTGCCGATGGTGTTAATATCGTCTCCAGTATCAGCACTGGTGACAATGATTATGCAAATTACAGCGGTACCTCCATGGCAGCACCTTCGGCTTCGGGTTCTCTTTTTTTGTTGCAGGAATACTACTCAAAACTTAATGGGGGCGCGTTCTTGCGGTCGGCCACACTAAAGGGACTTATTATTCACACGGCAGATGATGGAGGAAACGTTGGCCCGGACTACCAATATGGCTGGGGAGTAATAAATATGGAGAAAGCCGCGGCAGTGATAACGGCTAAGAATACCACTCACCTTATAAGCCAAAATACACTCGCTACGGGTGGAAACTTCCCCCTGGCTGTAGTGGCATCGGGACAAGGTCCTTTGATAGTAACAATTTGCTGGACCGATCCAAAAGCCAATGTGGAAACAGCAAATCTGCTAAATAATTCAACAAAAAAGTTAATTAATGACCTCGACATTCGGGTAAGGCGCGGTACTACCACAACTTATCAACCTTGGGTTCTGGCGCCTGCAAGTCCCTCTTCACCGGCAACCGCTGGCGATAACACTTTGGACAACACAGAACAGATCGTCATAAGCGACCCTATACCCGGTGAAACATATACCATCCAGGTAACGCACAAGGGAACGTTAAGCCGTGGATCGCAGGCATATTCCCTGATTGTGAGTGGTGTTGGCGGACAACCTTATTGCGTTTCGGCACCGTTGAGCACCGCCGGTGCCCGCATTGACAAGATAACCGTTGGCAGCTTTTCGCTTACAAGTACTGGCTCCGTTTGTACAGGATATACAAACAATACTGCGTCAACTATCCCGATAGAAGCGGGCCAGTCTGTACCGGTTTCGGTAAATGTTAGCAGTTGCGATGCGTCTTCCGTGAGTAAAATTGTAAAAATATTCATCGATTATAACAACGATGGAGACTTTATAGACGTGGGTGAAACTGTTGCCCAGAGCAGTGTCATCAACGGAACTGGTATTTTTAGTGGAAACTTTACACTTCCGGGTACACTCATTGCGGGCTTTTCTACCGTTATGAGAGTAATCGTGCAGCAGACCGCTACGGCAGCTGACGTTAATCCCTGCGGGGATTATGCCAATGGTGAAACACAGGACTACCGGGTAAAATTTACCAGTGCCTCCAATGATGTAGGCGTTACAGAGATCATATCTCCTTTTGC
>JBBPYM010000247.1:0-6721 GCA_038199905.1 Chitinophagales bacterium
TAATACCTGTGAACGTGTGGCATTTAAACATGCCCGTACTGGGCTTTCGTTTCGGCAACTTTACCTACATCACTGATGCCAACCGAATAGAAGAACAGGAAAAACTAAAGATCAGGGGTTCAGAGATACTTGTACTAAATGCGCTTCGTAAACAAAAACATATCTCGCATTTCAACCTGGAGGAAGCGGTCGCTCTCGCACGGGAACTTGCCATCCCACAGGTGTATGTTACCCACATGAGCCACCAGTTGGGAAAGCACGAGGAAGTAAACACTGGATTGCCGCCTAATATTTCTCTTGCTTATGACGGATTAGAAGTCTTTTTGCCGGCATCCTAAGTCTGTAATGACAAAGCAACAAAAAACGTGATTTCCCCGTCCTAATACCGGTTTTTCACTGCACCCGCAACAGGATATGATGATTAATTTTCAGGCTTAATTTTTTGTATGCTTGAAAAGATCATCAAGGACTATTGTTCATTTAGCAGGAAAGAGCGTACCGCTGTGCTGGTGCTTGTTTCCCTGATAACCCTTATCTTTTTGCTTCCCTATTTTGTTCCTGAAAATTCAAGACTAAGTAAGGATACGCTGGAAAAACTGCGGCAAGAGCTAGAGCAAAGGACTACCAGTGTTTCGCCGGAGAATGAAGTTTCTGATGAACACGCCGTTCAGCCTGTTTATCACAGGAATTCTAACGCTGCTGCCGGCTCATACGAGAAAAACGAGCCGATAGTGAAATCAGAACAATTCTATTTTGATCCTAATACTTTGCAGGTTGAAGGCTGGAAAAAGTTGGGTCTCAGGGACAAGACAATCGCGACCATTCATAACTATCTTGCAAAAGGTGGCAAGTTTAAGAGAAAAGAAGATATCAGCAGGATTTATGGAATACTTCCTGATGAAATAGAGCGGCTAGAGCCTTATGTGAGAATTGTAAATGTCGAACCGAGCTTTAAAAGTGAGCCACGAAGAACTATGTTTCAAAAGGGTACATATGAACGCGTTCGATATGAACCATACAAGAAATCTACAAGCTCACCTACAACTGCAGATGTCAATACTGCCGATACGGCTACATTAATAGCGTTACCCGGTATTGGTAGCAAATTGGCGGCGAGAATCATTCTTTTCAGAGAAAAGCTTGGCGGCTTTTATTCGATCAACCAATTATCAGAAGTTTATGGTTTGCAGGATTCTGTTTTTCAAAGGATAAGACCACGGTTGAGTCTTACAAGTCCTGCTCTCAGGTATATAAATGTTAACATGGCAACGGAGGCCGAACTTAAAACTCATCCCTATTTAAGATGGAATATAGCCGCAGCTATAGTTGGATATCGCAGTCAACATGGCAAATTTGAATCCCTGGATGAGTTGAAAAAGGTAGCGCTGATAACGGAAGATCTATACCAAAAAGTTATTCCGTATTTCAAAATCGAATAGCAAAACTCACAAACCTTCAAGGTTTTGGAACTCAAAAAATAATACTAACAGCTGTTAGCTTTAATGAGAAATCTTGCTATCTTGCAGTAAGGGCAGTACTCGTAAAATAAAGCTGCCAGCACATGAATTTTGAAACTTCGGAAATCACGCAACAGGTAGGTCAGGTAGCAAGAGATTTTGCTCTTCAGCACATTAAGCCACATGTGATGGAATGGGATGAAAGCCAGGAGTTTCCAATCCAGGTTTTTAAAGATCTGGGTAAACTTGGATTGATGGGAATATTGGTTCCTGAAGAGTATGGTGGTGCAGGCCTTTCTTATTTTGAGTATGTAACCGTTATCCAGGAAATTTCAAAAGTTTGCGGTTCAATAGGTCTCAGCCTGGCGGCACATAATTCGCTTTGTATCGGACATATTGTTGCGCACGCAAGTGCTGAACAAAAGCAGCAATATTTACCCAAACTTGCAACCTGTGAATGGTTGGGCGCTTGGGGGCTAACAGAACCTAACACTGGTAGCGATGCAGGAAATATGCGTTGTGTTGCTGTTCGGGATGGTGATGATTGGGTGATAAATGGCACAAAGTGCTGGATCACGCATGGCAATAGTAGTGATATTGCGGTGATAATCTGTCGGACTGGAGAACCCAGGAAAAAAGATAATGCTACCGCCTTTATCATTGAGCGGGGAAATAGTGGCTTAAGCAAAGGGAAGAAGGAAAACAAACTTGGAATGCGTGCCAGTGAAACCACTGAGATGATCTTTACCAACTGCAGGGTGTCAGATAAAAACAGGATAGGGGAGATTGGAAGTGGTTTTAAGCAATCTATGAAGGTATTAGATGGAGGCAGGATATCAATTGCTGCCCTGGGCCTCGGCATCGCAAAGGGTGCCTATGAAGCCTCATTGCAGTATTCTAAAGAACGGTATCAATTTGACCAGCCAATTTCAAGCTTCCAGGGGATTTCTTTTAAATTGGCAGATATGGCAACTGATATTATGGCCGCAGAGTTACTTACCATGCAGGCTGCGGATCTTAAAAACAGGCATCAGCCGGTAACACAGGAAGCTGCAATGGCTAAGTATTACACAAGTGAGGTGGCAGTGCGAACAGCTACTGACGCTGTACAGATTTTTGGCGGCTACGGGTACACTAAAGATTACCCCGTTGAAAAATATTATCGTGACAGTAAATTGTGTACCATAGGAGAGGGAACATCAGAAGTGCAAAAGCTGGTCATTTCCAGGGAAGCACTTAGAAAATAGCCTCTTTCGATTGCTTGTTATATGGCCCGGGTTTACGCCCGGGTTTTTTTATTGATCCAATAGCTTGTGTAAAGAAACATGGTATAACAACATGATAGTTTTTGCATCCCGGATTTCCCCACTTTCGATCATCGACATGGCTTCGGCCATTGGAATTTCCAGCACTTCAATATCTTCATGATCATCCTCAAGTCCGCCTCCGTCATTCACCTTCATATTCCTGGAATATTGAGCAACAAAAAAATAAAGAATTTCTGTAATAGAACCCGGCGACATATATGCTTCAAATATCTTGCGAACATGTGAAACTTTGTAACCCGTTTCTTCTTCTGTCTCTCTTTTTACGCAATCTTCCGCGTTGTCCTTATCTAGCAGACCGGCGCAGGCCTCAACGAGCATTCCTGTCGGGTTGCCATTTATGAACGATGGCAACCTGAACTGCCTTGTTAAAATAACGGTACCATGTTCTTTGTTGTAAAGCAATATAGTAGCTCCGTTTCCCCTGTCGTATGCTTCACGGGTTAAAGTGGCCCATTCCCCATTTCTTTGCTGGATCTGAAAAGTAATATTCCTAAGGGTATACCAGTTGTCGGAAAGTATGTCTGTCTTTAATATTCTAATCCTGTCGTTCATGAAATGGTGCAGTTATTTGATTGGTGCCTACGAGAGAGTACCAGAGGGGAGGGCAGCCACTCGTAATGAATCTACATGTGGTATAATTAACGCTGATAGTCTCGGAGCTAATCCAGAAAGTCATCTCTTTCGGCAGGACCATGCTTTTCAAATAACTTGTCGATCGCACCTGCAAACATGGGGAATTTTTCTTTTGTGAAGGATTTGATCACATCTATTGATTTGATCGCCTGGTCATCTGTCAGCCCTGCATGTTCCTTTAATCGATTAATCAGTTCTTCCATTGTAGGTTAGTTTAGAGATCATTTAAAATAAAGCTGCATAAAAGAAAATGTGAAATAATAACGGCAAAACTGCAGTTGTCATTTCACATTTCTCATCTTATAATTTAAGCTACTTTAAGCAGGCTCATTTTACTCTTGTCAAACTTCTTCCGGGCATATTCGAGTGTAAGATGAATAGACTTTTCTTTTCCGGAAGGCATTTCAAACATCGCATCAGTAAGGATACCCTCGCAGATTGAACGCAGCCCCCTCGCGCCTAGTTTGTATTCCATAGCTTTTTCCACCATAAAATGCAACACTTCCTCGTCCATTGTAAGCTTGATATTTTCAAGATCGAACAATTTCTCGTACTGCTTAATCAGTGAATTTTTGGGCTCGGTGAGAATAGAACGGAGCGTGGGAGCATCAAGAGGGTTTAAGTAGGTAACAACAGGCAAACGACCAAGCAGTTCCGGAATTAAGCCAAAGTTTTTCAGATCCTGTGCATTTACATACTGCAAAAGGTTCTTTTTGGCAGCCTCTTGCTGATCTTTATTTACATTGAAACCAATTGCGTTGGTGTTGATCCGCCTGGCAATCACTTTATCTACTCCGTCAAAAGCACCACCGCAGATAAATAATATATTCTGTGTATTTATTTTTATCAGCTTTTGTTCGGGGTGTTTCCTTCCACCTTGTGGTGGCACAAGAACATCAGTACCTTCCAACAATTTTAAGAGTCCCTGCTGTACGCCTTCGCCGCTGACATCTCGTGTTATGGAAGGATTATCGCCTTTCCTGGCAATTTTATCCAGCTCATCAATGTAAACAATGCCTTTTTCAGCAGCGGCTACATCATAATTACATACCTGTAACAGGCGTGTAAGAATGCTTTCCACATCTTCACCAACATAACCCGCCTCTGTAAAAACGGTGGCATCTACAATAGCAAAAGGTACGTTTAAAAGCTTGGCAATAGTTTTTGCAAGGAGGGTCTTACCGGTGCCGGTTTCCCCAACCATTATAATATTGCTTTTCTCTATTTCTACTTCGTTATCTCCTGCCTTCTGCTGTAGTCTCTTATAGTGGTTGTATACAGCAACTGCCAGCACTTTTTTAGCATCATCCTGACCTATCACGTATTCGTCAATGAAACGTTTCATTTCCATTGGCTTCTTAACGGTCAGTTTGTATTGAGAGGATGAAACACCGCTTTCGTTACGGATCATCAATTCCTGTTCTATTATTTCACGTGCATGCTCTACACAATTCTCACAAATATGACCTTCCTGCCCAGCGATAAGGATTTTAACCTCATCCCTGCTGCGGCCACAAAAGGAGCAATGCAATGTATTTTTAGCCATTGTTTACTTATTTATCTAATGCAAAGTTATCCAACTTATTGGATAACCTATTAATAAAAACCGCTGCAAGTGCAACGGTTCTCTTAAAATTTCTGGTTGAGTTTGACTATACAGTAATGATCGTTATCAAATTTTCTCAACGACCTTGTCAACTATTCCGTATTCAACTGCTTTTTTCGCTTCCATCCAGTAGTCGCGATCAAAATCTCTCATAATCTGTTCAATCTTTTTGCCGCAATTATCAGCAAGGATTTTTGCTCCCAGGTCTTTTGCGCGTTTGGTTTGCTCTGCCTGTATCTCAAGATCAGCACTAACACCCTGCAGAAAACCTCCCAAACTAGGCTGGTGAATCATTACTTCTCCATGGGGAAAAATATAGCGTTTGCCTTTTTCTCCACCGCTTAGCAAAATTGAACCCATAGACGCAGCCAGACCCATGCAGATAGTACTAACCGGACTTTTAATCATTTTCATGGTATCGTAAATTACCATACCACTTGTTACCATGCCACCGGGACTATTAATAAAGAACTTAATTTCCTCACCGGGTTTGTCAGCGTCCAGCAACAATAGTTTACTTACTACATCACTTGCCGACTTGTCGTTTACAACTCCCCATAAATAGACAGAACGTGTCTCGAAGAAATATTTCTCCATTTTCTTAATCATCAGCCTGCCCATTTCCGGTGTCTTATCTCCTTTAGGGTCGCTATCAGGGTCTTCATCTTCCATATTGAATGGATTTATTAAGTATTTTGAGTAGTTCATATCTGAATTTCTTTTAGTGTGTATTTTCATATTTAGGTTGGCCTGAATTTAAATATCGGTAGGTTTATTCTGGTTTTTTTACTTTCCGGGGGTTAATCAAAAGCACTTCGTCTACCATGCCATATTCTTTTGCTTCTTCGCCGGTAAACCAAAGATCACGGTCTGAGTCTTTTTCTACCTGTTTGATTGATTTTCCTGTATGAAATGAAGTGATTTCGTATAATTCCCTTTTAAGTTTCCTGATTTCATTCACAGTGATCTCAATGTCTGTTGCCTGTCCGCCAATACCGCCACTTGGCTGGTGCATCATTACTCTTGAGTGCTTTAGTGCGGTACGTTTGCCTTTTGTGCCCGCGCATAATAAAACCTGGCCCATGGATGCTGCCATTCCGATACAAATGGTTGAAATGTCAGGAGTGATATATTGCATAGTGTCATAAACTCCAAGACCTGAGTAAACGCTTCCACCGGGGCTATTTATATACATCTGAATGTCCCTGGTGCGATCGGTGCTTTCAAGAAAAAGTAACTGGGCGGTTACAATATTCGCCACTTCGTCGTTAATAGGGTATCCAAGAAAGATAATGCGGTCCATCATCAAACGGCTGTACACGTCCATAACAGCTACGTTCATAGGGCGTTCTTCTATGATATTGGGGGTAAGATTAGTGACCTGGTGTTTATGATAACTGTCCAACGTGTTGCTGGAGATACCTCTGTGCTTTACAGCGTATTTTTCAAATTCCTGCTGAGTATTCATAGTTTGTTTTCAGTTTTAAATTTGTTCTTCAATCCGCGCAATTGATCATGGATCAAATATATTAATGTTTAATGCTATTAATGTAAGTACGGGCTTGTCATTCAAATCTCCGTCCAAAAAAATAAAGTAGCAAAAACCTGACAGACTTACATATTTGATCAAGTTATACCCCCTTTCGAAATGAGTTATGGGTAAAAATTGACAAATTTATCTAAAAAAATGGCCGGCA
>JBBPYM010000248.1:0-11724 GCA_038199905.1 Chitinophagales bacterium
AAGCAATATGCTTCAATACAATTTTTTAAAGTAGAAAGTATGTTGTACGTTGGAACTATTACGCTTATCATATAGAAGTTTTTTTTAGTAACCTATAAGTAATATGAAAAAAACCGTTATATGTTTTTTCTAATACGACAGCACACAAGTTTGATCTATTTTAAGGTACTCTATATAAATTTTAACTAAGTGAGTCACTTTTCTGTCTTTTAAGCAAATGCGCTTTCAAATATTTTTTTGCCAAATGTCTTGGCCATTTAATTACCGAGAAAAAGATCATAGGAAATCGTTTAACATATGACAATTTATCATCCCTTAGCCAGTCGCGAAGGGGATGATAAGTTCCAAACCATTTATACTCAAATATTCTAAAGTGTTGAATGGCGTGAAGAAGATGAGTAAGGAATAGGAGGTTAAAATTGCCGTATCGCAGGTGTAACACTGTGAGTTCCTTATCCTGTATCGAAAAATTACTGCTTAAGTTAGAAGCAGTACCCTCGAGGTAGTAACCCAGTTGCTGGCTAATTTTTACCATCGAATATGTTTTAGCAATCTTAATCTGGAAATCGAGGTCAGCAATTAGCCGAAACTGTTCATCAAAATAACCAATTTTGTTATGAATGTCTTTACGCCACATTGGGAAGCAACCAATATGGTGATTACGCTGAAAAGTATAGTTATCTTTTGAAAATTGAGGTTCATTTACGCTATACCCTTCCGTGGAACCATATTTTGACACAATCTTAAAATCTCCGTATGCCAATACCGCCTCTGGATTTTTATCCAGGGCGTCTGCCTGATCCATCAATGAATGCGGCAGGCGGATATCGTCGACGTTCCAGGTAGTAACATACTCGCCTTGCGCCATCTTTACACCACGGTTCCAGGTTGCATAAAGGCCCTCTCTTTCGATAACAATATGTTTTATAAAAGGAAGTTGGGGAAGATATTTATCAATAATCTCCAATTCCTCCGGCTGAGGTGAATTGTGAATAAGAAGAATTTCGATTTCTTCTTTATTTTCTATAAGCGACGCCGCCGCGAAATATCCTTCCAGGTATTGTCGGCAGTTGAAAAGTGAAGTGATTACGGTAATCCGAAACATTAAATGCTTGTATTAATTTAGATTATTGGCAGTCAACCGTTGTTATTTTTTACAAAGAAGTACTGGCTTTATATAACGCCGGAATTGGTATTTCTTTAACAGCAACTTTACCTGCTGAAGCCATTTATCCCAGCTCATTTATTAAGGTGGTTATCGATTCCCCGGCAACGTTCCAGTTAAGTCTGCTTTTATATTCCTGGTAAGACGACATGGCTAAACTGTTATATTTATCCTTATCTGTAAAATTTTTGTAGATCAGGTCTGCATAATCATTAATACTGGCTGAGTTATCCAGGGTAAACCCGTTTACACCATCGTGTATGGCGGTCGGCACGCCGCCCGTTTTTCTTGAAATGGAAGGCATTCCGAATGAACTGGCTTCACAAAAAACACATCCAAAAGCTTCTGCAATAGAGGGCAGGAAAAGAAAATGACTTGTTTTATAGAGGTCCTCAAGAATGGTTCGCTCTGCGGGAATAGCTTTCTTTAAAAAACCATGGTTTACAACAAAATCCGGAACGTTATCAAACGGCAGCTCTTTAAGTCCTGCCAAATGTAGTTCAACTTTAAGTCCCCTGTTCTGCAGTTCCTTTACAGCGGCTACAACCAGGTCTCCACCTTTTCTAACATAATTAACCCCGTTAAATAAAATTTTGAGAGTTTTGTCATCGCGTTTGGCGATAAAATCTTTCACTTCTGATTCTGAATATTCTTCATTAAAATTAGCCCCGAATGGCACTACTTTCACTTTAGACGGACTGATACCGTAATACTGAATTGCTGACTCCGCAGCCCAGTCTGACGAGTATACTGCGAGAGCTGAACTTTCCAGCGCCTGCTTCTCTATCTCATGTCCCTGCCTGATCATATCCGGTGACCACCTGGACGCAGGTTCGTAATAATTTAGCATACAGGCAAAAGTAGCATCAGTATAAAACACCTTTGGCCGTTCTGTTTTTAGAAAGGCAATCGGAATAGTGCCGGGGGAGAAAACACAATCAAAATTAGCGCCCGCAAGCCTGTTAGCAACATTGTCAGAATACCCTTTCGCCATAGCAACAGTTCTTTCAAGGTGAAACTTCTTGCTGAGTATTTTTGAATAAAACGCTTTTTTTAAAAAGTTGAACACATTAATACTGTTAGGCAGTTCGCCCACATACTGAAGCTTGTTGCCATTGTCTTCTAAAGATCTGCTGATATAATAGCCTAATCCCGACCAATTAATAACATTCCGTGCGTTGTAAGTAGAAACGAATGCTATATCCATTTTAAAGTGTTTTGTTATGAATGACTCATTTGAATGCCATGCATAAAATGAAAAATTTTATATTCTGTCTGACTATTTAAATGCCTCCGCTAGCTCCTGATCCTGCTCTTGTTCAGGTTCCAACTTCCACCTATTAAACCTTATGACTGTATACAGCGAAAAATTCATGAGTGTCCAGGCATTGCCTACCAGGGTCTCTCCCATTATCATGGATGTTATGAACAATGCCAGGAAAAACGCGCTGAGATATCCGATGAGCCAATCTTTTGTTTTGAAAAAAAGAATCGTGCTATCCACCCAGAACAGAAACACAATTCCGAAAATCAGCAGAACCCCGATCCAACCGGTATGTAGTAAAAACAAAGGTATTGTTGAATCTGCGCCCCAGGCACCTATGGCATCCATCCGCTGGTAGTACTTCCTGTCCATCCCTGCACCAAGCCATGGATTTGTCGCATTTACAATCTTGCTGGCTTCCGCAAGATATTCCATGCGGATGTTAACATTGTACTCACTCTTGCCTTCGGTTTTAGCAGACAACAATCTTTCGGAAAAATAATTTGTCTGGCTGGGAAACACTTTCTGAACCACAAGCAAGGTTAGCGACATAAAGCCGACAAGCAGAATCAGGTTCATGATAAGCTTGCCACTGAATTTGTAGCTGTATAAGAATAAAAGAAAAGCCAGTTGTATTACTACAATGATCAAATAAGAACGCGTAAAGGTGAACAGAAGACCTATTGGCAATAGCAGTATATTAGCGATAACAACCTTCCTGGGGATTTTGAAAGTGGGGGTAATTAGCGATAAAACAGATAGTATAATGATAGGAATCAGCCATAATGGAATGGTCCTGAAATCTCTGAGAAACGATTCAGTACCATAGTCAACTTCCTGAAAAATTAAAGACTCGTCAAAAACTGTTATTATCCTGCTTGAATTAAGTATGTAAACAATGGTAGAAACCGGTGTTACATAACACATCAGTACTATAAACTTCTCGTATTGCTCCCTTGTTAAAGATTCAAAAATGGCAACCCAGAGGAAATAGCTGAGTGATATGTACATAAACCTTCTGCCACTAAGAAAGACCTCGCTTGAATTTGGGTAATTTAGAAATGAGCGCAGCCATAGAAAGGCCATATAAATTAGAAACACAGAGATCATTGTCGTTCCGGCCCATGGAACCTTCTTGTAGCGCATCTTCATAAAAACAATGCCGATGCCTAACATGATGAAGAACAATACGTCGATAAATATTGTCTGATAGGGCGATAACAGATTTTTCCCCCCAATGACAATATATTGGTTTATAAACGCAGCTTCTCCCTGCTGAAGTGCAAGAGGAAGGATCAGGTAGAACACTGGGTTCTTCCTGCCCATGTACAAACTTATGATCAGATATATGGCTACTGCTATCAGAAAAGAATATTGCTTTTTTTATAATTTTGTTCTCAGCATTGTTGGACGCGTACTAAGTCTTTCTCAATGCTTCTAAAAATGCGGGCATATCAAAACAATGATCCGCTACTTCCTGTAAAACCTTCTCGTCTTTATCCCACCACTTCAACTCCAACAATTCTTCAATTATTTCAGGGCTGAACCTGTATTTCACCACTTTGATAGGCGTTCCAATTGCGACAGCGTAGGGAGGAATATTTTTACTTACAACTGCCCCCGCACCGATGACTGCGCCATCGCCTATAGTAACACCATCGAGTATAATTACATTTCTGCCTATAAAAACATCATTACCTATTACTATCTGTTTTCGCTCTTCAAAGCTATTTTCCGTTACCAACGTTCTGCCATTTTGCATCCCTGTGGAATAAAACATAGGAGAAGTTGATACGCCGTTTAGTGGATGTACACCCCAACCGGAGCATAAGTCCGGTCCAATTGAACAATATTTCCCGATGGTTGTCATGGAGATCCTGCCATTGGGGGAAACGTATGTGCCGTCTCCAACTGTTACTTCAGCATAACTATATGGCTCGTATAATTTGGCTGTCGGCGATATGGTGCAATTGACAAGCACCTTGTTGCTCGGAAGTACAATCGAATAAAATTTAGCCGTCAATTTGTCGAAGAATGTCATAAGATATTGTCTATTAAACACGTGGCTAGGTAACTACCGCGTCGTTTGATATTGTGCAATTTTATTATTAGTGACCCTATTGATCACGGTTATAAGTAAGCGCTGATTTTACTTGTCCCATACACCTTTTGCCGTTTGATTAATGATCTTTTCACATTGAATGGAAAAAATAATACCCATGATGGTAAACAGGAAGGTATTAACACTTACGATACCGACTAAGCCAAACTTTTTACCAAGGAAAATAGCAAGCGGTATATTGGCCATCGAGCTCGCTATCACCAGGTACAACTGGAGCCTTACTTTTCCAACGCCATTCAACAGATACACATGTAAGGTCTGCCACATGTATGCCATTACATAAAATGCCATTCCCAGCGACAAAGACAAAGGAACAATTACTGCCTTCCCGATCCAAAACTTAAACAGAAAGTCTGATACAAAATATAGTCCTAAAGCGCCCATGGACAGCACTAACCACAACTGCCGCATCTTTCTTATGTTGAGCTTTATCCACTCAAAATCTTTTTTGGCAAAAGCATCGGTAAACGCGCTCCAGAAAGGAGTGATAATGATGCTAAAAGCCATCATCAAAATCGAAAAAAGTTTGTAGGAAACACTGAAAACCGTAACTGATTCGGGTCCTAGTATCCGGGTGATAATGATAGTGTCTGTTTGAAATAAAATCAATGCCCCCATCTGGATAAAAAAGAATATGCCGCCGGTGTTTATAAGACTTTTAGCAAACCTAAAGTCAACATTTTTCAGATTTGGTCTGAGCATTTTCAGATCTGTTCTGAAAAGATACAAACCTGCAATAAAAATAACGACAATAGGAGTACCAGCTAAAACCAATACCAGAATCATCAGGTTACCAGGCACTGTCTTAGTAAGTACAAATATGATAACTAATGTTGCAAGCTGCCCGATAAAGGCAATAACAGAAGACTTTGAAGGCTGATGGGTAGCAGTTAACAATGTATTCAAAAGTTGCATCACGAACTGGATGCTACAGCAAAGAAGCACAACAATAATTACGGGCCTCACACTATACGGAACAGATGACGGGATGTTGAGAAATTTGTTCCAGTCGAAGAAAAAACTTGCGGCAGAAACGGCTATAAAGAACACGAGGGCAATGATACTCATTGCCGCATAGGTAGTACTTACATACTTATTCATCTCCTCCTCCTGGTTCATCGCCAACGCGTGAGCCAGTTTGTTCTTAAGCCCGTTTCCAAGACCAATATCAAAGAAATTCATCCAACCTACAATAGCGCTTATCGTGAGCCATACACCATATTGAACCGGATTTATGTAACCAAGTGTAAGTGGCACCAGCAATAAAGACACCGGGATGCTAGCCCCCTTAACCAGGAAAGAAATGGTGACGTTCTTCCTGACTTTCAACGAACGCTCATGCCCCTCCTTAAAAAAACTTCGGCTAAGCGATTTTACTAAAGAAATCATTTATGATTGGAAATTAATGCAGGTGGATTTCAAAGGGTAGCGTTTAATATCTACTTATAACAATTTATATATTAAGTTTGGAAGGATATTAAAATACTGATACCTGGCAGGCATCGTTCAAAATAGCGACTTTCTCTAAATTAGCTTTTTCAATTTCAGCCACAAGGGTAAAACCCATCGTGGGCAACAGTACTTTTACGGTTTTATTTTTCACCTCAAGAACATTTCCTTCTCTTAACATCAGGGGTCCACCGATAATTCTAACTTTGTCATTCAAGTTTACGGTTGACCTTTCAAGCTGAACGTGGTGATATTCATTTAAAAATTTTTTAATCACGTTGATCTCTTCGTCCCGGATGATAGCTGGCTTTTGCAACCAATAAACAAAATTTAAAACACCACTCGTCTCCCGTACCAAAAGTTGCTCCCGTTTTGTAATATTTACAAAAACATATGATTGAAATAAAGGTTCTTTTACGATCTTTTTGCGATCACTCCATTGCCTTTGTACTTTATTTAACGGACAGTAATTTTCGATTTGTTTACGTGTTAATAATTCAGCCACCTTTTTTTCCCACCGGGGTTTGGTATAAACAGCATACCATGTTTTGTCTTTTGTCATCATTTAAAGTATTTAACACGTTATAATATTAATCATAGATGTTTGAAAAGCTTCGCTAACCCAGTCACATTTCTGTTGAGTCGATAATCAATCATGATTTTACTTAAAACTCATCTACAACTTCATCCACAGTGTTATCCTCTGTCTCTTCGTTTGCCTTTCTGGTCCGTATATCCATATGCTGCACCGTACTTTCCTGCTGACCCAATGCTATTTACCCCATTAAATATGATAGCAGCATTTTTTAACTCCCTTACCTTCAAATGATCCTTAAGTACTATTATCTGTTCTTTTGCCGTATAGTTATAACGAATAACAAACAACGTTGCATCACAAAGATTTGAAATGATCAATGGATCGGTAACTGCGTTAACAGGGCCTGTTTCCATGATGATGTATTCGTAATGCAATTCAAGATATTTCAGAAGCTCCTCCAGCCTGCCGTTTAACAACAGCTCTGAAGGGTTTGTAACTTCGTTGCCCGCCGATATCAAAAACAGGTTCTCATTTTCCCCGACCCGGTGAATAATCTGATCATGGTTTGCTCTTCCTCTCAGATAATCTGATATTCCCAACTGGCTCTTATTATTAAATATTTGTCCCAGTCTTGGTTTGCGTAGATCAAGCTCCAGCAAAACAATTTTTTTCTCTGTAAGCGCAAGGCTCATCGCAAGATTAGCTGCTATAAAGCTTTTACCTTCTCCGGGCACAGAAGAAGTTATCAAAACTTTTTTCTTGCCGTGACCAATACCCAGGTAAGACAAGGAAGAACGGATCTGCCTGAATTGTTCACCGATGAAGGTTCTGTCACCTTCGCCAATTACAATATCCTGTTTTGATATATTGTGCACAACCTCACCGATAATTGGAAAGCTTAACAAGTCGCTGATCTCGTTACGGAACATGATCTTTTTGCTTATCAGGTCCTTGAGGGAAACATATCCTACAGGAATGCTCAGCGCAAGCAGGAAAGCAATACCGTAGATGAGGTTCTTTTTAGGACTGACAGGATAAACGCCCGATTCGGCACGATCTACCCACCTGCTATCAGGAACAGTAGAAGCAAATGACAGTGCTGCCTGTTCTCGTTTCTGAAGTAAATACTGGTAGATCCCGTTCTTAATGGCCTGCGATCTGCTGATCTCTATCAGTTCACGTTCTTTCTGTGGGATTGCCCTAAGCATGGAAGAATAACGTTCGCTGGTTGTATTAAGGTTCGTTTTACTGGCTACGAGGTTATCACGCTGGCTACGAATGTTTTCAAGTATGCTCGGTCTTATTTTTTCGATTTGATCCCTTAAAGAAATAGAAACCGGGTTGTTTTCTCCACTTGATCTTCTTGATTTTTCGTAGTTAATCTCCGCGTCATTAAGTTTGGATAACAAGGGGGCAAGTTGCCCATCAGTTAATCCTGCGGTTGAGGGCATAACCACCGCACCATTGTTTTTATCACTTGCATATTTCTCAACCTGGTCCAGGATAGACAATTGCACGCTTATACTACTTACTTTCTGGTCATTGCCTTCAACACTTTGTAGAAACAACTTTCCCTGTTCGCTCATATCAACAATCCCTTTGTCGGCTTTATAACGCTGAATCGCAGATTCTACTGAGTCAAGTTCATTGACCACAATTCTCAACCTTTCAGTAACAAAAGACAGGGCATTTGATGCGAATTTATTCTTGTCTTCAATCGCCACTGCATTATAAACAGTGATTACTTCATTTAAAATATCCTCACCCCGCTGTGGAATCTGGTCATAATAAGTAAGGTTAATGATAGTTGAAAGCTTGCTGGCAGGTGTAGCATCAAGGCCGCCGATCATCCCGTTAGCAACTCCCTTTACATCCATTAGCATAAAGAACAAAGGCTTCTTTTCAACGGGTTGCATGTAGCGGTTGTTAGGCGCAAATTTCAACATACCCCATTTGGTATCCACCCATTGGTTCAGTATGAAGGGTTTTCCCTCTACAATTACCTGTTTCCTCCCTTCATCATAGTTGAAATATACCTTTTGTGTTGGCTGTAAGGAGTCGGGATTTTTAAGAATGATTTTAATCGGTGAAGAAACATAAGCGGAAACTGAGCTTATTTTTCCATCTATAAAAACGGGGGCATATAAAGCAAGATTTTTCGCAACGATTTTCATTACGGTTCTTGACTTTATCACTTCTATTTCGTTTTCCACTATTTTCTTTGAGCCAAATATGTTCATAGCAGACATTGCTTCCTCGTCCAATCCTTTACTCTCGTCCTTCAATAAAATAGTTGCTGTAGACTCAAAAACGGGAATGGTATACCTTAAATACAACTTAGCACAGATCAGGCTGATAACAATAAGGGTTAGGAACAGTGGCCAATATGGTATGTAGCGCGAGACAATCTGATTAAAACCTGCGCTATTATCGGCTTCCGGGATATTTTTTTGAGGTAACTGCATTCCTTTAACTGATAATTATCGATAGTATGATATAATAATTGTGACCAATGAGAGGGCGCTGAATAATATAGGCAGTAAGGCCGTCGCGCGACCACTGTTAGCTACTTTTGATTTGTTTGGTTCCACGTACACTACATCATTGGTTTTAAGGTAATAATATGGCGATGTGAAAATTTCGTCCGTATTCAGATTTATTCTTCTAATGATCTTTTTGCCATTTTCTTCCCTAATCAACAAAACGTTATCACGTTTTGCAAAGATGGTAAGGTCGCCTGCCAGGCCAAGTGCCTCAAGCAAAGAAATTTTTTCATTAGCCACTGAAATAACGGTGGGCCTTCCTACTTCTCCCAAAACAGTTACCCGGTAATTGAGAAAACTAATGTTTAATATCGGATCCTTCAAAAGGTCTCCTTTTATGAGGCTATCGGTCAATTTATCTGATAATTGCTTTTTGGTTAAACCGGCCGCGTGGACTTTTCCGAGAACGGGGAATTGGATATTTCCTTCTTTATCAACGAGGTATCCAATAGACTGTGAGATGGTTCCGTTAGAGGTGGTGGAGGTGGCGGTGGGCATATTTATTGTGTTGAACATCGCAGACGCCTCAGCGCTTTTGCTGCTAACATAAATTGCCAGCAGGTCACTACTCTGAATAAGTGGCTCCAATTCTGACATAGAAGCAGCGATTTCGCTGTTCTGAATGTTGTTAAAATACACTGCTTTTTTGGTGTCAACACATGACGATGCAAAAAACAGCGTCATCATCAACAAACAAGAAAAAAGTAATGACTTGTTCGGTAGTAAATTTCTTTTCATAATAATTGTTAAAACAATGTCTTAAAACGTGATATCAGGTAAAAAAGTATAATAATTCAAATATTTGGTGTTCTAAAGATGAAATACTGTTTTATTGATATTTAATCGTGAAGCATAGCTGATCAGTTACTCAATTAACTTAGTAAAACATCTGGATGGGCAAACGGTGCAAGATATTCCAATGCTTTAACTAAATACCTAAACAAGCATTCATGGTAGATTACGAAAAAATCTATGCATAGGAACTGCGTTAGAGAAAGGCAAAAATATAAAAAATGTCGCGATCTAACAAAAGCCAGGTATTATTTACGTGATCAAAAACATTGCTCAACGATTTTTCATGTTTATTTCCTTGAATATCAGCGTCGGAATTAACAAAAGCGTAAAAAACACAACAACCATACCATATCGGATCAAATCACCATTCTTAATAGTAGGGTCATCCCTGGTAAGAAAATAAAAGTTAACTGGCAATGGTAGGTTTTTCGTGATAAAAATAGTGTCTTTTCCAATACCGGCTGGCTTGTGATTGTCATAAGCCGACAATTCTAGGCCGTAGACCCCTTCCTGTGACATTCCCCAAATATCTGCGACTGAACCACTGTTGGAAATACTGATGTTTACCGGACCTGAGATTTGGCGCCATTCGAAACCCACAATCTGCCCATCAAAGTCGCGCCCTTTTCCGACCTGGTGCCAACTGGTTTGAGCCATTGCAACATCGGGGCCTGCGTATACAACCGGATGGGCGTTTTGACCATTTGCCGGTAATATCACCTTCACAGAAACGTCATCATAATTGCCAGTTCCGAATTCGTCCGTTACTGTCAGGCGGAAGGCATAAGTTCCTGGCTCAAGACCGGATACCTTCGTAAATGGAAAGCCGGGTTGAAGAATCTGAAGGTTTGGTGACGACGGACCACTCAGCATCGTCCATGAATAATGCACAATTACATCATTGGGATCACAGGACGCAGAGCCATCAAGCGTGATACTGGTGGAAGGCAGTATAACCGCTGTATCCTTGCCGGCACTAGCCACCGGAGCCAGGTTATTAGCCAGATTATTATTCCTTGAAGTGCCAATCATCCATTGATAAACATTCGGATATTCCAACCTGTTGATAGTGTCATATGCCCAATCTGCTACGTAGGGATGCCCCCCAGAAGAATAGTATGTTATTAAAGCGGGCATATCAGGTTTATATTCATTAATTCCTTTTATCGCATCTTCGGTATAGTGTAAGGGTACGGAAGCATCATCCCTGGCATGGTGAGCCCATACTGCTACTTTTCCGATTGCAAGATTCTGAAGGATTGTGTAATTCGGAGCAGGAGAAACAGGTATAATTCCTGCCAGGCGTCTTGCATTTTCGAGGGAGGCCGTAGCGTATTTCCAGGCCCCCCCGCCACCCAGGCTCCAGCCCGTTAAAAATATTTTGTTTGTATCTATTTTAAGATGCTGTTTTGCATAATTAATCATTGAGTCGACGTAAAAATTCTGCCAGTTCTCATAATCTTTCGACATTTGCGGGACGAGTACAACAAAAGCATGCTGTTTTCCATTTACGGTAAATTTCATCGTGGCACCTTTAACGAGAATCTTTGCAAAGGAAGAATTGAGTGCCATGGGCAACTCGGTACTGCCATTTCCGCGCTCACCGACGCCATGCAAGAAGATCATCAACGGGTAATTATACGAACTGTCCGCATCATACCCCGCAGGTTTAAACTCATAAAATCCAATGTTCCCTTTGCCAGAAATAAGTAATTTAGGTGTAAGCTGAGCGGAAGTTATCCATGGACTAATTACTAACACATATAGGAAGATTTTTTTCAAGATTATGGGTTAATATAAATTAGTTTGCCGTGGGGCGGCGGATGTAATACAGGCTAACAAAGCTGT
>JBBPYM010000249.1:0-12938 GCA_038199905.1 Chitinophagales bacterium
ATGGATTTCGCATCACAGGATATCTTTAAAGTTTGTGTAAATCGGTATAAAGGTAATTATAAGCTAAAAGACTTTAGTTGTTGGAAGCAGTTCTTATGTTTGGCATTTGGTCAGTTAACGCATAGAGAAAGTGTAGCGATACGATTCTTTGCCTTACCTTGAATGCTGATAAATTATATCATCTTGGCATTGGGAAAGTGATTAACAAGTCAACATTGGCCAGGACAAACGAAAAAAGAGATTGGCGAATGTTCCAGGATTTTGGAATCAAACTCATGGAACAAGCTCGTATTCTTTATAAAAACGACAACCAATTAGATATTAAATTAAAGGGAAAGGTCTTCGCGCTTGATTCGACAACAGTTGATCTTTGCCTGGAAGTATTTTTGTGGGCAACTTTTTGTACAACAAAATCGGCCGTTAAAATTCATACGCTACTTGATTTAAAAACAGCCATTCCTGAATTTAGTTTTATATTAGAAGGCAATGTGCATGATGTAAACGCAATAGATTATATTTCACTCGGGAAAGCGAGCTATTACTTGATGGATAAGGCTTATTTTGATTATAAAAGGCTTTACAATATAAAACTTGAGAAGCATATTTTGTTATGAAATTTAATAGATGGTTTGCTTTGTTTTGTGGCGTTTACGAGGCTGGGTTTATGTTAGTTCCGCTATTACTCAACCAAAACATCTGTTAGGTAAGTCTTTAGAATCAGTTCTATTTCTTTCAGGCGAAAAGGTTTGGAAACGAAATCATTCATACCGATCCGAAGGCAATGTTCCTTGTCTTCTTTCATGGCATCTGCGGTTAAGGCAATGATAGGGACCTCGCCGTGGGGAGGCGGCAGTTCACGAATTTTCTGGGTTGCGGTATAGCCATCCATGACCGGCATATTGACGTCCATAAAAATTAATGAAGGGTCATAAAGCGTCAGCATCTGGAGTGCCTCCTGGCCATTCTCCGCTTTGATAACTTCGAGACCCATTTTGGTAAGCACCTTCGAGATAAGCAGCATATTCATCGGATTATCTTCGGCTACAAGTATTTTTGTGCTGCGTGAGAACCGCTCAATTGATGGGATTTTAATTACTGCCTCCTGCTTTAATGATGCTTTTTCAAAGAGGAATGACAAAAGGCTTACAAGCTCGCCAAGTTTTACTGGTTTCGAAAGAAATTTGCTAATACCGGCTTTTTCAGCTTCCTGCTGAAACATTGTTTTTTCGAGCGAAGAAAGCATAAGGATGATGGGCTCTTCAGGTCCTTTTATTAACTTTTTGATTTCCCGCACCAACGTAATTCCGTCCATTTCAGGCATTTGATGATCCGTAATAATAAGATCATAAGGTTTTTTGCTTTCACCGGCTTTCTTTAATGCTTCCAATGCGGCCAGGCCAGAGAAACAAACAGTGCAGGAGATATCCAAATAGTGAAAAATACCATGCAGTAATTCGCAGTTGGTTACGTTGTCGTCAATAACAAGTACTTTTTGGAGTGCTCCCCTGGCCGTTGCGGGTATCCGAGGTTGCTCATCAATAACTTCGAGACTAATGTGCAGCGTAAATGTGCTCCCCTTGCCAGGACTGCTTTCTACGATCAGGTTGCCTTCCATCAACTCGGCTAGTCGCTTTGATATTGTCAGTCCCAGCCCGGTTCCTCCAAACTTTCGGGTGGTAGAAGAGTCAGCCTGGGTAAAACTTTCAAATATAGCTTCAAGCTTTTCAGAGGGGATGCCGATACCGGTATCTTTTATCGACAGGTTAATATCGAGATATTTTTTTCGATTTTTTTCATAAGCTGGTTTTGGCTTTTCCACAGTTACATATATCTCTCCGGTTGTAGTAAACTTGATAGCATTACCAAGAAGGTTTACAAGTATCTGCCTGATGCGTACTTCATCCCCAAAAAACATTGTTGGAAAATCCGGATCGATATTACAGATGACTTCGATACTTTTTTCCATCGCTTTTATTGCCAACATGTCAACTGTTTCCTCGATCACCTCATTTAGTTTGAATGGAGTGTTGTCAATAGCCAGCATGCCGGCTTCGATTTTGGAAAAGTCAAGTATATCATTAATAATGCCCAGCAGGTTGTAAGCAGATTTGCCAACGTTTTGAAGGTACTCGCGTTGTGTTTTTTGTAAATCTGTGGTCAGGACGAGGTCGGTAAATCCAATGATGCCATTCATCGGCGTTCGCAATTCATGACTCATATTCGCCATAAACTCACTTTTGGCAAAACTTGCTGCTTCTGCATTTTCCTTTGCAGTGATAAGCTGCTTTTCCATCTTAGTGCGTTCAATTGCAGATCCAAGCGTTACAGTGAATGACTTGAGTATTGAAAATTCCGTTGTTGTCCATGTTCTCTCCTTCTGGCAGTCAGTAAATACTATAAATCCCCAAAATTCGTCCATAACAAATATGGGAAAGTTGGCCAGCGACTTAATGTGCTTGCCTTCCATCATGCTCTCTAGTGGCGCATCTTGTATGTTTTTTGTCAGGCTATGATATATTTCATTTCTGCCAAGAATTTCTAACACATCAGGCATGCCTGATAATAGTTGGTACTGCGTCAGGTTGTACTCGAGTTTATTAATAGCACTCGTCCAGCGAACATAATGACTAAATTTTATTGATCCTGTTTTGTCGATGGTATTTTTATAGACAGTAACTCCATCCATTTCCATTTGCCTGCATAGTAACCGGATTGATTCGCCAATAGCCATCTCAATATTGTTATTACTGATGAGCTCATGGGTGGAAGAAACCAGTGATTCGAGCATCTGGTCTTTTCTATTAAGATCAACGGAGCTTTCCAGCAGTTCTGCGTCACCTGCCCTAAGGTCATCACGCATGGAGATAAGCGCTTTGCCCAACGTGTCATCTTCGCTGAGCGGTTGAAAAGCGATGTTGAAGTTCCTGTTTCCCACTTCCCGCGCGAATGTAGCTGTTGCAAGCAATTTTTCTGAAAGATTATTCACTGAACGGATCATATCTCCAATTTCATTGTTGCTTGAGTTATGTTCAACTTTATTTATAACACCCTTGCCAAGATCATTTAAAATTTTCCGTATTCTTTTAATTGGCGCGATGATAGTATTCGTCATGTAGATGGAAAGAAAAATAGCTAAACAGCTTACTGTAAATGCCAACACAGTGATAAGTGTCCTAAGCTGCGTGGAAGAATGTCGAAGGTCTCTATTTCTGTCATTTCTGATGTTCTGAGCGTATAAAATTGTTTTATTGAGGTCATTCATCAATGAAGACGTGCGGGGCAGGATTTCGTCTTCAATCAATCGTTCGGCTTCGAGTTTCTTTACCGGATCATCATAATCCTCGAACTTGCGAAGAGATGACATTATTTGTTTTTCAATATCAAGGAGTTGCTCAAATTTTGAGTAAACATTTATAAAACTCTTCGACATTGAAGGGTCATTTAACTTTGCAATCAACTTATTTAGCCTGGCCTTTTTTGCCGGGTAGTCACTTAGATGAAGTTCTATTAATGCATCTCTGTCCTCCTTGCCTGCCCTTAGGAAAACCCAGTTAGTGGTGTACATTTTTGACTCAAGCAAGAGGTCGCCAAAATCTTCTATAGCTTGAAGAGACGGATCTATTACTGTGGTAATATTTTCAAACTCTTTATTGTTATTATACAAAGTAAAGATCGAGGCGGTGCCGTTTATTACGAATATCAATACCAGCAAAAGAAAGCTGATATAAATTCTTCTTTTTATACTGATGTTCATAACTTAGAATTCGTAATTTAAACCCGCTAGCAACATGAATGGTACGTTATCTGCCCGGAAAAATTCGCGGGAGTCATCATTCAGGATATTTTTGGCAGTACAGGAAATATGTACCCCTTTCACTGGCTCATAAGTCAGGTTTGCATTCACAATTAATTTTGCGTTTATGTGATCGATTCCCCTGATACCATCGTTAAAAATGATATTTGATACATGTGAATAAGTTTGTTTTGAATAATAATAAGTATTCAGGTTGCAATTCAATTTTGGGTGTATCAGGTAGTTGATATCAAGACCACCAAAGGTTGTTGGTGTTCCTTTTGTTTTAAATTCCGTATCTATTCCCGAGAATATATTGTTAAGCTCCGGGCTCCCTTGGATCGCGGTAGCTGGTGCATCCGGCATATTTAAAAACGGGGCATAGTTTTTAACTTTTGATTGCTGCAGGGTTGCAAACGGTCTTACCTGTACTTTACTGAAGTTATATTGTAGTGACACCGTTATTCCTAGTTGCCTTAGTGTCATCGGAAGATTGGTCGGGGTATATGGCAACATTGTTAGTGTGTCTTCGTTAACAAGCTGCATATACTCCCTGTTGACAACGAGGCTGTTATAATTTTTTGATTTGATTTTGAAGATCTCTATGTCGATAGAGAGGTTTGATGCGATCTTACCGCGGTAACCGAGTTCCAGCATGTCAGCCACAAGCAGTTTGAGGTTTTTATTATGTTCAACGCCTATCTTGTAAAATCTTTTAACGCCAGTTTGAAAGTATGCGATTGTTTGGTCACTATAAGCGTCATAAATGGTGGAAGATCTTGGAGCCTGGGAAAATACAGCACGTAACAGTTGCTTTTTGCCTGCTTTGTATGTTGCAGCAAACTGGTAAGAAAGATATGTTGAATCAGGATAGTTGAACTTGCTGGCAGCTAATCCTGTTACCAGCCTCAACTTCTCATTTAAAACCTTGTACTCGGCCTTAACAGATGCTGACTGGGTGGTAATCTTTCCCCTGGCATTAAAGATCCCGGTTTTATTTATGATATCAGAATATTTCGTATCGTCGTATAGGGCGCTCCTGTAACTTAATTGGGGCTTTAGTGAAAATTGGCCTTTTGTATAGTTGTATTCCAGGTTGGCATCGAGGGTTTGGAAATCGTACTTGTTCCCTGGCGTTAAGTTCTTTATCTGAGTGCCGGTGTTATAAGACGCCTGTGCAGCAAAGCCATATACATTTAGCTTGAGGTCGGCATATTTGCTGTCTGATACAACAGTTGTTAAAGGGGTGTTGCCATTGTCTGTTGATACTGTCTGCACCATGGAATGTTGTGATCCCGCGGTGAGGTTCAATTTTGTTCGTTCAGATGATTCATAGTTTATAAAAACATTGCCGCCATATTCTTCTATAGCCAGTTCCTGCTTGGGGTACATTTCGCTGATGTTAGTTACGGTGTCACCAAGAATACTGATAAGGTAAGACGGATCCTCAATCCAGCGGTTCCTGATAATTTCGAAATAAGAAGTTTGAACCCTGTTACGATACTGGTAATTGCCGGATGCAAGGATGCTCCATTTTTCGAATTTATATCCCAGTGAGGCGTTGTTAATATATGTCTGGTGACTTCCCTGCCTGGCATTGGCCAACAGGTACAAGCCTTGTTTTTCGGGTTTTCTTGTAATGATGTTAATCACGCCGCTTACCGCATTCGGTCCGTATAAAGCAGCCGACGGACCTCTTACTATTTCTATCTTTTCTACGTCATTTAGATCAATAGGCAATGTTTCCCAAAAGGTTCCTCCCTTCAGGTAGTTGTAAATTGGTCGGTTATCCAGCATTACAAGTGTGGTTGTCGCATTGCCATCGAAAATTGAATTTGGAGGAACATTATCCATGCCGCGTAAGTGAATATCATAAGTTCCGTTAGTTTGCTCCCTGACGATTAAACCAGGTACAAGTCGCAGGGCTTCCATGATTGAAGTAGACCCTGCTTTACGGATATCTTCCCTTGTAATAACGGAAGCAGATAAGGGTGCGTCAAATAAAAGTTCTGTTTTCTTTGATACTGAGCTGATTTTTACATTCAGTAGATCCTTCAGGCTAAGATCATCATAAGATATTGCTTTTGCGGTATCTTCCTGGCAGAAGCCTGACTCAACGGTTAGTAAAACCAACACAAAAGCAAGAATGAATTTATAAACAAGACACTTGTACATGTTATAATTATTTTAAGAACTTTGGATCAGGATTGAATAATATTTTTGGTGTTAACTGGGTTATCGGATGGCCCAGGCGCTATCTCCAATCATTTTACAATTTTACCAAGCTGCAACAATTCAGAAGCGATATCCAGTTTTCTTTGTTCTATATTATTTTTATTTATTTCCAGTTTAAGATGATCAGATACAATTACGAAATTGATGCATGAACCTTTCGATGCCATTCCTTCCGATTCTGAAACCAATAAAATAGGTTCGCCTGCCGTTCGCGAAACAATCTTCTTTATGTTGCTGCTCATCTCTTCACTAATAAAAAGTATATGGCAATTGTAATTCTCTGGGGAAGAAGAAAACCTTTTTACAGTAATTCGCTGATTTCCTACCATTTTATTTGAAACGAAGTTTTTTAACTCACCTGTCAATGGAGAATCGCCAACTATCCCGATAATAAAATCACCCGTTTTCTTATTTTTTGGCCAATCAATATATTTAGTAAAGCGATAAATGATGTTCGCCTGGATGGTATAATTTCTTTCTTGCTGAGCGCAAATTTTAAGTTGCAGTGCTAGTAAAAAGATTAGTAAATACGAACATATTTTACATAAACCGGAAGCCCGGCCTGCCTGTTTACAAGAATTTGAATCCCTCCTCCAATCATTCTGAATCTTCATTCCAATTTCATATTAACTTTTGAATGACTATAGTATTGTATTTAACGTTTAATTGGTGTTTAAATTTTGATTATGCGACACTTTAAATTTACGCTATAGCCGGTACAGGGTGAACTGTATAAAAAGTTTACAAGGCATAATTGTAAGCACTTATCAAGTACCGATAAGCATGGATGGAATAAGAGAAAAAATACTTATTAATCACCGGGTTTACCCTACGTTCATCTAAAAGTTAAAAACTAACGCGGTTTTTAAATCAGTGGTATGACTTATTTATATGGAAGGGAAAAAATGGACTTAACGGCAGCAATATCTACAGGGGATAGGTAACCAGTGTTTTGTGTATTCACTGGGTGTCATTTTCTTAAGATTTTTGAACTGTTTATTAAAGTTTGCAAGATTATTAGGCCTAAGTAAAATATTTGCTAATTTCTCGAGAATATGTGAGGAAAAGATTCTTATATTGTCCACTGCAATCTTTGTATTGGTGCAGGACTACTACGAGCCCTGATGCGTTTTATTTAGTCGGGAACGATCATGTAACATTTCACCGATCTCTGACAGCAACTGTAGTAAGTGTAACTTCTGACTACCGCCGAAAAAAGGAAAGTTAGGCGGTGAATGTATGTTATTCAGAGGACCGGTATATAATTCGGCTTATGGTACTTACTGGCCCGCGCGCCAGTTTTAGATAAATCTTTTAAAAGTTATTATGTCACCACAAGAATTGTCAAGACGTGAATTCATCAGGCGTAATACCCTGGCGGTAGTAGGAACTGCTATTGGCCTGGCCGGTACTTCTTCGATGTTAGCAAGCATTTTGCCTGGCCGGGAATTTTCTATAAATGATGACAAAGAACCGATCATTGACATTCATCAGCATACCCATTACAGCGGCCGCAACAATGATCTGCTGCTTATCCACCAGAAGGCAATGGGTATAACAACAACCATCCTGCTGCCTTCAGGCAGGCCGATGAGCACTGCGACCACGCATTTCGGTGTATCAAATGGTCTTGAAGCAGAGGCCGGCGGTAATGAAGCATGTTATAATTTTGCCAGCGCACATAAAGACGCATTTACCTTTGGCGCCTGTGAGGTCCCCGATTTTCCAGGTGCCACCACCGAAATTGAAAAATACCTGAAGCTTGGTGCAAAGGTCATTGGTGAATTGAAGTTTGGTATTGATTGCGATGCTCCTTCCATGCAAAAAATCTACAAACTGGCTGAGGCTTATAATGTTCCTGTACTTATGCACTGGCAGTTTGAAAAATACAATTACGGCTTTGAACGCTTTCATAAAATGCTGGCAAAATTTCCCAAAGTAAACTTCCTGGGGCACGCCCAGACCTGGTGGGCAAATGTTGATAAGAATCACCTTGATCAAAAAGTGTTATACCCCTCTGGAAAAGTCGTTAACGGCGGAATTACAGACAAATTACTCAGCGATTATCCAAATATGTTTGCAGACCTTTCTGCAGGGTCGGGATTAAATTTCTTTACGCGTGATGAAGGTCATACTCGTGATTTCCTAACGCGTCACCAGAACAAACTGATTTATGGTAGTGATTGCTCGGATCACGTTGGCGAAGGGGCCGATTGCCAGGGTGGAAAGACAATTGCCGCTATTAAAAGGTTATCTGCAGATAAATCAATAGAGAGGAAGTTGTTATATCAAAACGCAAAAAGAATATTTCGACTTTAAGGCAAATCTTTCATTGCTGTACATAATTAACGGCGTTTACAGATTAGCGGAAGTAAGCGTTTTTTTTAACCACAAAGTACGCTAAGAAAATCCGCAGAGGGCGCGAAGAGAGGGTGATTATCTGCAAAATGCTTGAATGAAGAATGTTCGAAAATTGCCGGAGGATCCTTGTGTGCCTTGTGCCTTCTTAGTGCTCCTTGTGGTTAAAAAAAAGCCTGCACCTGATGGGTTCCGCTAAACGGCGAATGACTCATCCTTACAGTATTTAGTTCAAGGTTACCTTAAGGTAGGACTAATGGTTACTGTTTAATTGATTGTAATCAAGAAAAAATAATTTAAGTTTATATTCGAATCCCACAAACAGCCACCAAAAAACATTTAGAAAATGAGCCTCTAAAGTTGTAAAAATGGAAATCAAGTTTTATTGTCCAAGATGGGGAGCCGAACATCTGCCTTGGGAAGGCTTTCTAACCAGGGTAAAAGCTGCCGGTTATGCGGGCGTGGAATGGTTCCCATTTGCCGAAAAAACAGATTACTGGCAGGTTTTACTATTGATTGAAAAATTTGGTCTTGAATTTTCTATTGTTATGACGGTTGTGGATGAGCCGGTGGATTTTAAAGATTACGTGCAAGCATTGGAGAACCAATTGCTCTCCCTCTGCGCAATAAAATCAGGGATAACATCTACGCAGTTTATCACCGCACAAACAGGCCGCGAATTTTATTCCGTAGAACAAGTAGAGATCTGCCTGGAGATATGCAAAAAGGTAAGCAGAAAAACAGGCATATCCATTTACCAGGAAACACACCGTAATAAATGGGCATATGCTGCATATAAGGTGCTTCCATTTCTTCAAAAGCATGACGACTTGCTCCTGACACTTGATATTTCCCATTGGTTCTGTGTGTCGGAAAGTTACCTGTATGATCAACAGGACGCCGTTAACCAGGCTATTCTGCATGCAAGGCACATCCATGCAAGGGTAGGACATACCGAGGGGCCACAGGTATGGGACCCGGCTATGGACGAATACAAGCAGGCACTTGATGAACATTTAAAAGTATGGGACAGATGGATCCAGCAAAGGCTATCCAGCAAAGCCTCATCATCTACGATAACACCTGAATTTGGTCCTCCTCCTTACATGGTTACAGGCAACAGAACCGGTAATATTTTTGACGAGCAATGGCGGATGAACTGTTGGATTAAAAATTTGCTCCAGGACCGGTATAAGGAATTATGAAGAGCTGTCAGCCTTCAGCTATCAGCTTTTGCCCTCGGTATACAAGATTAGTACAGATCTTCCCAAAAGAAATCCGTTGTTCCAAAAAATGGAAGAATACTAAACGACACTTTTTACAAGGCTGAACGCAAACTGCTACAAGTCAGTGTTATACGTTTATTAATTTGTAGTATGCAATAGTGGCATAGATATGGCCGTTATGTTAACGGTTTTTCATAGGATATTGGATTTTAAAACGGAGCTGGATTTCTATCCTGGCTCCTTTTTTTTTATAACATCAATGCGGGATGCCAGGATAAAATAACTAATAGAATGAAAACAATATAATCATTAGTCTTATCTACTTAAATTGCATAAATAATGGTTGTCATTCTTTAAGATAAAAGCTTTTTAATTGTACATTGTTTGATAAAGTGTAACCTTATTCATGTCGCAAAACATTATTGACACGCTCAAAGAAGCGCTGAAATTTTCTCCTGAAAATGTGCACCTGAAACTGCATCTTGCGGAAACGTTGTTGAGTCTTAACAGGATCGATGAAGCTGAACAGGAATACCTTCAGGCACTGGCAATTCAGAATATTGAAAAAGGATTGATTGGCCTTGCCCGTGTTTATTTCAAGAAGGAAGATTTCCCAACCTGTAACGTAATCCTGGAAGACCTTTTGAAGAAAAGCCCCGACAGCCTTGAAGTGCTGATCTTGTATGCAAAATCCTCATTGCACGAGAAGGCGATGAATACAGCGATCGAAACATATAAAAGAATTCTTGAACTGGATCCATCTTTCAAAGATGACGAGCTCGATGGAGAGTTGCGCGTTGGAGCACAATATGAAAGGGATAGTATTGATGATGATGAACAGGAGATATCTCTTTTCATCCAGAACTCCGATATTACCTTTAGTGACGTTGGTGGCATGCAACAGGTTAAAAAGGAAATTGAAATAAAAATTATTCAACCTTTAAAACATCCTGAACTTTATAAAGCGTATGGCAAAAAAGCGGGTGGTGGCATATTGTTATATGGCCCGCCAGGTTGCGGAAAAACAATGATAGCCAAAGCCACCGCGGGACAGGTGAATGCAAGGTTCATCAATGTTGGACTAAACGATATTCTTGATATGTGGATTGGCAACAGTGAAAAGAACCTGCATCATTTCTTCGAGTATGCCCGCAATAATACACCCTGCGTTTTATTCTTTGATGAAATTGATGCACTCGGTGCAAGCAGGTCAGATATGAAACAGTCTGCTGGTCGTCACCTGATTAATCAATTTTTGCAGGAGCTTGACGGAGTAGATTCAAACAACGATGGTGTGCTTATTCTTGGCGCTACCAATACACCCTGGAACCTGGATCCTGCTTTCAGGCGGCCGGGACGATTTGATCGGATCATTTTTGTACCACCGCCAGACCAGGAAGCCAGGACAAGTATCCTGAAGCTGAAGTTGAGAGACAAACCTGTTGACAACATCGATTTTGAAGCACTGGCGAAAAACATCCCTGACTTCTCCGGTGCAGATATAGAAGCCTTGATAGATATCGCTATAGAAGAGAAACTGGAAGAATCTTTTAAACACGGTTTACCTATACCGCTTCGAACCAAAGATCTGCTTAATGCATCAAAAAAACATAAGGCAAGTACAAAAGAATGGTTCTCCATAGCCAAAAACTTCGCATTGTATGCCAATGATTCAGGACTTTACGATGAAATACTCCACTTTATGAAAATAAAAAAATAGTATGCCTGATCAACTCATTCAGCGTGCCGTGATTTTATTGCAGCAACATAAATTCAGGGAGGCTGAGCTAATTTTAAATGGGTTGTTTGCGGAAGATCCTACCAATACGGATGTAATAGGATTGATGTGTGAGGTGAAAATTTTCCAGGATAAGTACAACGAGGCTATGGCACTGGTAAACAATGCAATAGGGCTGGACCCATCATCCGGGTACTTTTTTCACAAAAGAGCCCGCATATTTATCCACCAGGAAAAATATAACGATGCCGAAACAGACCTGCAGCAAGCAATTGCCCTGGACCCTTATGACACTGACTATTTCGCGTTGCTGGCATTACTCAAAATTGAAAGAAAACAATATGCTGAAGGATTGCGGCTTGCCGACAAAGCACTCGAACTTGATGCCGAGAATATACAAGCATTAAATGCTCGCAGCACAGCGCTTTTAAAATTAAACCGAAAAGAAGAATCATTTAGTACCATCGAAGGAGCGCTGCGGGAAGATCCTGGCAACGCATATACCCATGCGAATTATGGCTGGGGTTTGCTTGAAAGAGGTTCTCACAAAGAAGCCCTGGTGCATTTTACCGAAGCGCTTCAGAAAAATCCAAACCTGGAGTTGGCGCAACGGGGGATGGCGGAAGCGTTGAAAGCCCGGTATATTGTCTATCGTGGATTTTTAAAGTTTTCACTATGGATGAGCAACTTGCGCGGAAAAAACCAATGGGGGATAATAATTGGGTTTTATCTTGCATTCAGGTTGATCCGTTATGCTGCTGAAGTTAACCCGTCTTTACAACCTTTTCTTTACCCACTGCTTGCGCTGGTGGCTTTGTTTGCATTCTCCACCTGGATAATAAGCCCGGTTAGTAATCTTTTCCTTCGGCTCAACAAATATGGAAAACATTTGCTTAGCCGGGACCAAATTATATCGGCAAATTTCGTTGGCGCCAGTGCCTTTATAACAGTTGTATCGGGGATAATTTATTTAATTACAAGTCAGCCCTATTACGCCGTCATGAGCGTTTTTGGGTTAACGATGATGGTGCCGTTAAGCGTAATGCTCACATCTTCCAAAAGAAAAACTTTGCTGGTTGTATATACCTGTGTGCTTGCTACTGCAGGAATTACCGGTATTGTGACGGCAGTAAGAGCCGGGGAAATATTCAACAGCTTTTCTTTAGCCTATATTATCGGGTTGGTAATCTTCCAGTGGGTAGTAAACTTTCTGGTCATCCGCGAAACGAATAAATAGCTGTCAGCTGTCAGCTATCAGCCAAGGTTGCTCTGCAATCACGGTTTCAGGAGTCAGAACTGAAGTTTTCAATAAGGCGGCCGCAGGCTGCCACCTCTTTTAATGTTGTAATTCTCTGGTCCATCCATTATGATTTTAGTCACAGCAAACGACGGCTGATAGCTGATAGCTGATAGCTGACAGCTGTCAGCTCACAGAAACATCTCTATTGCTTTTCTTACTCCGTCATTTTCATTGGTATCCGTTACGTAATCTGCGATCGACTTAATGGGCTCCGGAGCATTTCCCATGGCAATACCCTTTCCTGCATAAATTAGCATGTCCCGGTCGTTATAATTATCACCGATTGCA
>JBBPYM010000250.1:0-4989 GCA_038199905.1 Chitinophagales bacterium
ACTTTTCAGCGAAATCATGCAGGTGACTAATCTTTTTATTGTCCTCACTTGCCCATTTATATACTGGTAAATATTGTTCGTCGGCATTGAAGGCAAAATGCTGGGCCTTATTATTGGCAAAGTAGAGCGTATCTGATCGGTTGCTAACAACAAAAAGCTGCATAAAGCAAAGCAGTGAGTTGGTGTAACCATTGCCCGGATCGTTCTTGTAGTCTACAATTTGTTGTATGGCCTTTCGTGGGCTTAACTGTAATGTTTTCAATTCAATTTGCACAACCGGTATGCCGTTGATCAGCAAGATGGCATCGTAGCGGTGATTACTGTTCTCCGTATTCATCCGCAACTGATTGATGACTTCAAAATCATTTTTACACCAGTCTTTAATATTAACAAGGGTATAGTGCAAGGGAGTATCATCTTCCCTTTTAAAAGTATTTCGCTGGCGTAAAGTTTTGGAAGCCTGGAATACATCGGGAGTGATGATTTCATCCCGAAGGCGGGCAAACTCAGCATCCGTCAAATTTACCCGGTTAAGCGCCTCGAATTTCTTCCGAAAGTTTTGCTCCAGGGCTTTTCGATCACGGATATCAGAACGGTTGGTATATTTTAAGTCGGTTAGTTTTCCGATAAAGCCATATTCGATTTCTGCTTCGTTAACCATTAAATAAATTGTCTAAAATTAAGATCTGCAAAATAGGTGAAATATAAGAGAAACTTGTAAGCTATGATTTTCTGATGATAGAGCGATTGTTGTTGGGTGTACTTACACATTCATTCAACCGGAGTGGGTGGATAGTGTGTTGACATTTTTAGCTCTTTGCAAGGTTTGCTTTGTGTCGGGTTTTGTGTGCCTTAGGATGTGCTAAAAATAGCATGGGGCAGTGCCTGATGTCTGACGTCCCCCCTTAAAACAGGAAACATCTAAGTTGGAGAAATCGGGCAAATATTCATAATTTAAAACATGAAAGATTGCCTTGAAAAAAAACAAAATTCACGGAACAGCAGATTGCCTTTGCGCTAAAGCAGGCAGAGGCCGGAACAAGGGTCGATGAAGTGTGCCGCAGGATGGGAATTTCTGAAACTACATTTTATAACTGGAAGAAGAAGTACGGTGGTCTCGGTCTTTCTGAGAATCGAAGATTGCGCCAGCTGGAAGACGAGAACAACCGGTTAAAACAAATTGTAGCGGATCTGATTCTGGATGGCGCTGATCAAAGCCTGGCAACATGCCCAAAAGGGTATCAAAAAAACAATGCCGCTATTGGCTATTTAAAACTAAAAAGGTTTATTGTCGAGGATCATTTTAAAGTAAAGTTACCTCCAATGAACCAGCCGCCATTACCATCAGGGGCGTTAGCGAAAACCTGTCCGTTTGGCTTTGCAAAAGATAAATCAGGTAGCCCCGAAGTGGTGGACAGACTCGTACCATTTGGCACATTTGGCCCTACCTGGGTAAAACCGCCGCCGATGTATATGATGTCGCCACTTTGTACGGTGGTTTGAACGCCACCATTGGTGACCCAGGTTCCTGACTGCAGTTCTTGCGAAAATAACTGGAAAGATAAAGTGCTTAATAAAAGCGTAAGAAGTGAATAACGCTTCTTCATAGGATTTGCAGTTGGTTGAACATTAAAATTACAGAACTGATAAGTAACAGCCAACTAACAGCGGATAAAACGGGCGAAAATTAGACGGTTTAAGGGCAAACTCTTAAGGAAATTAATGGGAAATCTTAATTCTATGATGGAAGAGCTTCAGCTAAAATATCGCAAAAAGGGTTGCTTCCTCAGAATTTCGCCTACTACGTAGGTTCAAGCCTTCTTCTTTATAAATGCGGTGCATACGCTTGTGATTATCTCTGAACCCTTCTCTCCTTAGCAGTACGTAAATGCGCCACATCTCCCCTTTCTTTCGCCTGCAGCGTACCGGATTGTTTGGTGTAGTTGGCCGGAGGGGTACGAAAGACTGGTAAGCAAGCCTTAATTGCAGTGTGCAACGTATCCTCACGACTAACCCCGTCTTGTTGATGTAAGTTATTTCTTTCATTAATCATTCTGGAAGCGGTGAGGAAGGAGCTCTTTGATCTGATTGATGGGATGATCTGCGATGGTTTCAAGAACCGATTTGAGCCATTGATAAGGTTCTATCCGATGCATTTTGCAGGTGCCCAGCAGTGAGTAGAGCATAGCGCTGCGCTGGGCTGCTTCATGTGATCCACAAAATAAATAATTCTTTCTCCCGATAGCCACCGGACGGATGGAGTTCTCCACCGGATTGTTATCGATGTTTAGCATGCCGCTTTCAGTGTACAGGGACAAGCGTTTCCAGCGTTCGATGCTGTAAGCAAGGGCTTTGCCGATCGCACTCCTGGGCGTTACCTGAACATACTGCTCTTTCATCCAACGACCTAATGATTGAAGTATCGGTACAGATTCTTGCTGGCGCACAACTTTTATTTCAGCCAAGTTTAAGCATTGTTCTTTACACATTCTTTCGATGACGTATAATTTTTGTATTTGCTCCATGGCATATTCTGCACGTGCCTTATCATTTTCCAGTGCTTCATGGAACATACGCCGCGCATGCGCCATACAATGCATGAGGGTGATGCCGGGTCTTGCATCGAAGATCTCGTAAGCACTGTACCCATCGGTCTGTAAATAGCCCTGGAAGGATTGTAATAGTTCTACCGGTCCTTCGCGCCCTCTGCCTTCCTGGTAATCGAAGAAAACGATTTTATCCAGGCTGTTCTGATATACCCAGTAATAGCCTCTGTGTGTCTGACCTTTCTTGTCTTTATCGAGTACTTTGATCGGTGTTTCATCTACATGGAGGTAGTGAGTCCCTAACACTTCTCTTCTAAGGGCCTGATATAAAGGCTCAATCAGTTTACAGGTACTGCTCACCCAATCTGTGAGTGTAGAATAGGCCAGCTTTACCCCTGAACGGTCAAAGCGTTGCATTTGGCGGTACAACGGCAAGTGATCAACATACTTATCTATAACAATCTGTGCCAGCAAGCCTGCACCTGCCATGGCTTTTTCCAAAGGACGCGAAGGAAGCGAGCCGGTTACAACCCCTTCATTATAAGGTTTGGCATATTTAGGCCGGATGTATCTTTTTACAAACAGCTCGCCTGGTTCCCATTCCAGCACTTCGGTAATCTCTTCGCCGATCTTTTTGCAAGCGCTAATATCTTCCAATGGCTCGATAACAAGTTCTTCCCTGCGCAAGTGCTCCGGTAGTTTCATTCTTCCCGGATGAACAAGGGGCTTTTGTTCAATGGAAACATTTGTTTTTATGTAAGAGATCTTTTTTGCATCTACTACAGAGCAGCTGGACACCGTTTCAGCCTCTATACCCAATGCTAATTGTGAAGGATTGATACCTGTTGGAACAAAGCGTTCATGCCGGGAACCAAAAATCATTTTTTGAAGCTGAGCCAACTGTTGCTGTAACCCCGCAACAGTAATTTGCAACTGATTATAAGCTTCCAGTTTCTGTTCGTATAAACTCTTGTAATCTATGCTGGCTGTGGCTTCCATGAAAAGCAAAGATGAAATAGGGAACTGTTTTAAGCAAACATTCTTTTCAACAAAAGCCGTTGAGGTGTTGATATCTTTTCCGGTATTTTATTGCCTGCAGTGAGATCCCTTCTAAGATAAAATTCAGCTGGTCTGATGTGAGCTGCATGCTCTTTGCATCCAGGTCAAAAGCAGGAACCTCAAATGTTCCTTTCTCCAGCCTGCGATAGAAAATGGTAAAGCCTCCTTTCTCCCACAGCAATAACTTAATGTGTGTTCTTGGTTTATTAATGAAAATAAAGGCATCCCCGTTCATTACTTGTTTACCAGGTTCATTGCCTATTATTCCACACAGAGAATCAAAACCTTTACGCATGTCGGTTTCTTTGCGGTAGAGATGATATTGTCGGTGATCACCAACATTTATTATGCTCATTGCAAAAGCTCTTTGAGATAAGCTGCAGCAACGGGCTGATAAATCTTTATGCCATTCACTTCAGCAAATATTGATGCCTGGTTATTTAATCGGGATGGAATGATATGCACCTTAGCAAAACCTGTTAGCCTGGTCTGTTGTTTTATTTTGTTCCCATACCTGCTTTGCCACTTATGAAAGGTTGCTTTGCTGATGTTGTACATCTCACAAAATTCTTTTACAGTAAACCCCCTTTTTTCAAACTCATTAAGAAGCCCGGGTATCTCCTCTTTCTTTCGCCTGCGGCGTATCGGATTGCTTGTACTATGCTCCATCGCGATAAATTTGTGAAGAACAAAACTAATTCAAAGGAATATCAGAAATCAGGTGTAGTTGGCCGGAGGGGTACGTTATGCCTGCTAAAGTATAAAGATTGTCAGACTGAAAACCTGCTTCAATCATTTCGATTGCCCAATCAACCCAACTTTCGTCAATGTCGTCATTAAAAGCTTTGCTCATCAAAATTTTATATGTCGATAAAACGGGGTGAGTCATTTTTTATGAAGTCGTTTGAATTGTATGGGCTGTCTAAAATGCCGCATAACGGTAGGGCTTGGCGATGGGCTGGTATTCATTGCTCGTCAAGCCCGGAACCGAAGCTGATTGAAAAACAAAAGATGAAGATAACAACTAAAAGCTAAATAGATAAAGTCAAGCTGTAACTATTGCTGATATTGATTTTGACCCGTCCTGAAAAAAGTTGTCTTGTTAGTGATACTAATCCTGTATATAGTTGACTAAGATAAATCATCCTGATTAAGGTTGACTTTTGGTTGTTTCGTTACACCAGTCAAAAAATATTTTCGTAGCCCATTTCACAGCTTAAGAAAATATTTTTTGTATTGCTTTGGTTATTCATCCTTCACTGTTTCCTCCTTTTTTTTAGCTTTCCAATAATAGTTTTTCCACCGCTTCACCTGTGGTCCTTTCTGCGTGTGAACTTCATGCGGTATCTGGTAATTTAAACTGCTGTGCCGGCGGCGGTAATTG
>JBBPYM010000251.1:0-8841 GCA_038199905.1 Chitinophagales bacterium
GCAGATTCCAGGTTGCTGACGGGTCGCCTTGCTAGTAAAGAAGGTTATGAGATTTTTATTAAAATATTTTTTCTATATAACAACGATCGTAGCTATAACCTGCCAATTATTTAATCTTAATAACGCGGTCACTGTTATTACTCATCAGAACCGGCTTAACGTTGATCCGCCTTTGCTGGGTTACGGCATAAAATGTATAGGCTACGGTAGAAAATTGAATATGATCCGTAGACAGATCCTATTTCAAATCTATCTTTCAACTAACTATCTTATCGGATAAGTTTATGGAAAGCGATCATTGGTTTATGTTAAAAATAGAATAATTTTTATTGTTATCGCAAAAATTTTATTGCTTATTTTTATTTATTATAACGTGATTTTTACGGTCTCTTGTTATTGAAAGAGGTAAGTCAAGCATATACTTCTGCCATAGTTATTGAGGTTTTGATCTAAGGTTAATCCAACGAAATGATATTATGAAAATAGTAAGATACATTCTCCCGCTTGCGTTGTTATTAATGCATAATGCCGTACATGTCCAGGCACAGTCGAAACATGTTGATGCTGAAAAGAACCTGAAGCAACTCGGTGTTCAGATGATCACCCCGGTGCCGCCTACAGCAAATTACCTGAAAGCGGTGCGTACAGGCAAATTGATTTTCCTGGCAGGGCATGGACCAGATAAGCCCGGTGGCGGACAGATGATCGGCAAAGTGGGTAGTGACTTTACAATAGAACAGGGACAGGAAGCAGCGAGACTCGTAGGCATTTCGTTGTTGTCATCTTTAAAGAACGAGATAAAGGACCTGAATAAAGTAAAACGGATCGTGAAGGTATTAGGCATGGTGAACGCGGTGCCTACGTTCGAGCGGCATTCACAGGTAATAAACGGCTTTTCGGACCTGATGGTACAGGTGTTTGGCGAGAATGGCAAACACGCGAGATCGGCTGTGGGCGTGGGCTCGCTGCCGGGTAATATACCGGTGGAGATTGAAATGATAGTAGAATTGAGATAGCTGATAGCTTTTCTTCGTAGTTTTTTTTAACCGCAGAGGAACGCCAAGAGGAACCGCAGAGAGCCGCAGAGAAAATACCCTCTGTGTTTCTCTGCGCTTCCTCTTGGCGGCCTTTGTGGTTAAAAAAACTTCGCCAACAGGCAATATGCCAAATTCAAAACTAACAACCATGAATCGCAGAGACATCATCAAAAATCTTTCCGTCCTTCCCTTATTTGGCGGACTGTTTTCGAAGTTTATCCCAGCAGAGAATATCCCATCTGCCAAAAAGCGCGACCTGTTCAAAGAACTGGGAGTACGCACTTTTATAAACGCGAGAGGTACGATCACTTTCATGACAGGTTCGCTGATGCATGATGAAGTACTTGACACAATCCGCGACAGTTCGAAAGATTATTGCATGATCGATGAACTGCAGGATAAGGTTGGTGAACGCATCGCCGCAATGGTGCATGCAGAAGCAACCACCGTCACATCAGGCGCTTTCTCTGCCCTTACCCTCGGCATGGCGGGCATCCTCACAGGCATGGACCTAAAAAAGGTGGAGCAACTTCCTAATCTTGAAGAGAACGGAATGAAGTCGGAAGTGATCATACAAAAGAACCACAAGATCCACTACAATCATGCATTTATAAACTGCGGAGCCAAATTGGTTTATGTAGAAACACCCGAAGATGTTGATAAGGCAGTAAATGAAAAAAGCGCACTGCTTCATTTTCTAAACTGTAATGCGCTGGATGGAAAAATTAACCAGGAAGAATGGGTGAACCTCGCCAAAAAACATAACCTGCCGGCAAGCATTGATATCGCTGCCGACGTACCTCCGGTTTCAAACCTCTGGCGTTTTAATGAGATGGGTTATAGTTTCGTTGCGATCTCTGGCGGCAAGGCGATCCGCGGTCCACAAAGCGCGGGACTGCTTATGGGCAAAAAAGAGATCATTGCTGCCGCCCGGTTAAGCGCGCCACCAAGAGGCAACACCATTGGAAGAGGGATGAAAGTGAACAAGGAAGAGATACTTGGGATGTACGTTGCACTTGAACGTTATGTCAACCAGGACCATGAGAAGGAATGGAAAGAATGGGAGTCAAGGGTAGACGTTATAGCGAAAGCTGCGAAATCTGTAACTGGTGTTACAACAGAAGTTTCTGTTCCGCCGATAGCAAACCATACTCCTACCCTGCATATTTCCTGGGATACAAATATTATTAAGAGGTCAGGAACGGAGTTGTTGAAGGCTTTGAGTGCGGGTACACCTTCTATTGAGGCTTACGGAGGGGGTAAAAATTCCATCATCGTTTCACCGTGGATGATGAGGGCGGGGCAGGAAAAAATTGTGGCGGCACGGATTCGGGAGGAGCTTGGCGGGAAGCTTTGAATATTTTAGCGACGTTTTTTGAACCACGGAGGCAGGGTGACACAGGGGGACACGGTTTTGCTTCATACCTCATGCCCCATACCCCATACCCCATGCTTCCTACCATGTCCGCTTGTTCATAAAATTATCCAACTGTTCCCTGGTCATTTTCATTTCCGCCGGGTTTTGAGAAAGCCATTTCAGGAAGTCATCTTTGATGGCGGCGGGCCAGTCGCTGTCGATTTGTCCGGGGGTGTATTTGCCTGATTTTAACATGGCGTGCCCGAACTTGTCTTTGAGCCCTATAAATTCGGCAGTGGCGATAACTTTTTCAGCCAGGTGCGCCGGGATAAACAGCACCCCTTCTTTTTCAGAGATCACAAGATCGCCAGGGAGTACAATCGCTTTACCGATACGTATTGGCGTATTCAAACCCATCAACACCACTTCTTTAAGATAGGAAGGATCAAAGTCACGGACAAAAGCGTTGAAACCCTTAATCTGGGCCAGCCCGGAAAGATCTCTTGCAGCGCCGTCGAAAATCACCCCGTTGCCAGTTTTAGCGAAAATAGCGTTACCGAGGTTGTCACCGATCAGGGTGCCAGCATCTATCTTTCCAAAACAATCTGCCACGTACACATCGCCCTTGGTAAGCATATCTATCGGCCAGGAATTGGTGTTGCCGATGCGCCCCTGCTTTTTGCCCCGTTCTTTGATGTTCTTTTCAAGATCGGGCCTTGTAGGCATAAAGGATGCGGTTACCACTCTTCCAACAACAGGTACATCATCATGCACCATTTTCCAGTTGCGTTCGAACTGGTTGTTGTATCCCTCGTTAACAAGTACCGTCCAGGCTTCTTCAATACCGATGCCTTTGGCTCGCATAACGAGGTTATCCGGCACTTTAGGACGCCCATCCGCAAAACGTTCCCCTTTCCATTCAGCTGTCAAAAAGGTTAATTCGTCTTTCGAAATAGTTTGCGCGTTTATAATTGAGATGCCAGTAAAAAAACCAATAAACAGTATAAAAATATTTTTCATAATTAGCGGTCAGCCTTCAGCGCTCAGCCTTCAGCCGTTGTTTAAGTTATTGTTGAAGTTATATTGCAAGAAATGCAACCCTTAGTTTTCCGGATATCCATTCTTTAAATTTCGCAAAAGGAACAAGGTGTGCAACAAACCTTGGCTGATAGCTGATAGCTGATGGCTGATGGCCGACTGCTGATAGCTGGTAGCCCTCACCTTCTTCCCCTCGTCGAATCACTCCCAAACACCCTCCGTGGAGCCACAATAGGAGTTGTGATCCCATTAAAATCGTACACCACCCTGCCCGCACGTATCGTTACTTCACACTCCAGCCGCTTAGTGGCTGGCAGCCTGAAGCCGGTGTAATCGAACAGCCCGAACTTGCCTTCACGTACATTTAGAACGGCCACATCCGCTTCGGAACCCACTGTCAGCGATCCAAGTTCTTCGCGTTTGATTTCCTTTGCAGGATTCCAGGTGCTGGCGGTGATAACAGATTTAAGGTCCATACCCATCGCCATGAATTTAGACATTGTTGTGAGCATGTCTTTCATGGCATTATTCATACTGCCAACATGGATATCAGTGCTGATAGAATTAGGATAAAAACCTTCTTTGATTGCAGGAATCGCCTGTGAGTAAGCGAAACTGATGCCACCGTAACCCACGTCGAATATGATCCCTTTCTTGCGCGCCTCGTGTACAAACGGTTTTACTTTTTTAGTGGTGGTATCAACGATAAACTCCCTGCTGGCGAGCTGCCCGAAACAATGGGTGAAGATATCGCCCGGACGAAGATGTTTCATAAATAGTTCTTCGATAGAAAGTGGCGGATTGCTACCACCAAAATCTACGATAACAGGTATATCACCTGCTTGTTTGCCGGCTTCCACTGCCCTGTCTACAGGCGTCCATTCATGACCCTCGTAGTGCGCAACCTTAAAACCCACAATAAAACTCTTATAACGCCGGGCCACAAGGGCAGACATCTTGGAATCCATGTCGTTCGCGTTCTGCTCATAAGTACCACGCATACCTTCACCTACAATATTTAAAAACGCAAGTACACGTGTGGAGGAATTGTCTATCGTCTGCGATTTAAAAGTCGGGAAGGTTCGCCAGCCGGAGCTTCCACAGTCTACAACTGTCGTAACGCCGTTGCGGAAAGTAAAACCGTCTGGCGGCAAAGCGAGGTTACCGTTAGAATATTGGTGATCGGGTTCTACGCCAAAAAAATTGTGCGTATGGATGTCTATGAGACCGGGCGTTACATACAGTCCCTTAGCATCTATTACCTGTCCTGCGCCTTTGGCGTCGATGTTCTTCGCAACCTGGGCGATCTTGCCATCGCTGATGGCGATGTCCATGATAGCGTCTATGTTGTTTTTGGGATCTATTACATGGCCGTTTTTGATGACGATGTTATAACCCTGGGAATAGGTGGCAATGGAGAGGATGGATATTGAAAATAGAGTGAAGAGTTTTTTCATTTTTCTTATGGTTTAACTATTAGCTGGATGTTTTGGGTCAAAGATTTTTTTAACCGCAAAGAAATACAGGAGAGGAACGCGGAGAGGCGCAGAGGGGCCGTTTACTGCTGACTTTTAGACTGCCTTCTCGAGGATCTCCTTTACTCTTTTTGCCACTACATCTACCTGATCGTCTCTTAACAATACTACGCCAATGGTTAACACTTGTCCGCGGCCATTGGCTACGATGCTCGGGGTGCCACTTCTCAAGGCTTCCACTACGTCTTTGGCAGTAGTTTTAACTTTTGCCGGGTTCCATTGTACATGTAGACTGGGAAAAAGATTTGCCTGGCCGTCTGGAACAACGGTTTCTGATTTAACTGTTGGTACTTTTGCAAGAATAGCCGCGATGCGTTTTGTTCTGTCCATCCATTCTGCCCATTCCTTCTTGTGATCTCTTTCAAGATAAGACTTCAGCGCCACATACATGCCGAACATCTCTTCTTTGTTCACTTTCATCGGGCGACCGATGGGTGCTTCATGCGGACTATGATTGAGCTTGGCCGCTTCGATAAGGTCTTTGCGGCCAAATAACAAACCTGCGCTTTGTGGACCACGGATCATTTTTCCTCCCGAGAATGTAACAAGGTCAAAACCCATTTTCTGAAACTTGTAGAGGTTTTCAACCGGTGGTACGTCCGCGGCGGCGTCAATAAAGCTGGGCACTTTATGGCTTCTGCATAAAGCGATAAATTCTTCATGCGTAACGCTTGATTTATCTGCCGCATTAAAGAACAGGGCCATTACGGTATTTTTGTTAAAAGCTTTCTCCATCTCGTCAGGGCCTTCTACTTCAATTATTCTAGCACCTGTGGTGGTTATTGCCTGGTCAAACAGGTAACGATGGGTTTTCTGCATAATCACTTCCGGCCTGGCGCCAGGGAGATTTGGTAACATCTTTATTTTCTTTGCATCTGTGCCGGTGATCGCAGCCGCTGTGCCAAGCAACATGGCACATGCCGCACCCGAGGTAACCATGGCCGCTTCGCAATGTAACATTTCAGCAATCTTAGCCCCTACCTTATCCTGCAGGTCGAACATGTTTGCAAAATCATGCGAGGTAGAATTTATAGCGTCCAGCACTTCGGGCATCATGAGTGAACCGGACAGAAAAGTCATGGTAACACTTGCATTGATAATTGGCGTAACACCCAGTTCTTTAAACAGGTCACGCTTTACTGCTGATGGAGCGGTAGCATTTGCAGAGAATGGCAGAACAGCGGCTGCTGTTGCTGAAAAAGGTAGTAATGTTAATCCCTTAAGAATATTTCGGCGGTTCATACAGTGTGATTTTTGGTTGACTGCCGCCGTTTTGATGAGGGCAGGTCGGTGAAAATTTGCAGTTTAAAAATATGGAAAACCAATACATTGACCTTTTCATGTTACAACAATAGTCCGGGATCCATTTTTAACATTCTTGATTTCTTTCTTTTTGATGCAGGCCGATGTTTTAAAACCCTGCACCTGGGAATCCGCGTCTTTTCTATCGTTGAATAAGAAATTGATCCAAATATAATTCAAAAGCACTACAGCAAAAAATTATTGAAGATTAGGCTTTCCTGTTAGTCTCTCGTAATCCCTATTATCCCAACGACAACAGCGCATTTAGAATCAGCTGGTTCTGCGTCGGGTTTGTAAAGGTGAAAGAAAGCTCCCTGTCGGTTTTATTTTCGTAGTCGATGTCGTTATGACCCATGTTAAAATACACCATCCTATAATTTTTATTAGTCCAGGCGACCAGGTAATAGCCGCTGTGCCATATCTCATGTTGCCTGGGACCCGTGCCCAGCTTTTTTTTAACCGCAAAGGAGGGCGCGAAGAGGAAGCGCAAAGGGCCGCAAAGTTAATTTCTCTGCGTTCCTTTGCGCTTCCACTTTGCGCGCTTTGCGGTTAAAAAAACTTTCCGCATACCAACTTTCGCCGCTGGCATAGTTTTTTAAACGAGTTACGGTACCCGCTACACACATCACCACGATTTAAAAGTACAAGACAGTACAATTTTTAATTACAATTTATGAACATGACGAAGAACAAGACAATAATGTCTCTGAAAGACATTATGAAGATCAGTATTTTAGCGGCCGGACTACTATTCACGGCATCCTGTACGAAAGATAAAAAACACGATGAAACGGAGGTAATCAAACCAAGTGGCCCGAAACCTGCATGGGCACCTACTATCACGCCCCAGATGCAAACAGTTATTGAAAAGCTGGTGAGTTTTAATTCACCCCCGCTTTTTACGTTAACACCCGTAGAAGCCAGGAAACAACCATCTCCCGCCGAGGCGGCCATGGCAGTAATGAAGGATTATAACATTCCTGCGCCGCCAATGAATGTAGATACAATGGGAAAAGACATCCCTGTAACCGGTGGTATGATACACCTTAGAATTTATACACCCAAGACTGGCAAAAGCATGTATCCTGTGATCGTTTATTATCATGGCGGCGGCTGGGTACTAGCTACGCTGGATACTTACAATGCGTCGGCGCAGGCACTCTCAGAGCAGGTTGACGCGATAGTTGTTTCGGTTGCTTACCGGCTTGCACCTGAGTTTAAGTACCCTACGGCGCATAATGATGCATACGCTGCCTACCAGTGGGTCTTGCAGAATGGGGCGTCGTTTAAGGGAGATGTTAACAAAGTTGCACTTGCTGGTGAGAGCGCCGGCGGTAGTCTTGCAGCAGGAGTTAGCCTGATGGCAAAAAGCAGGGGAGTGAAAGTTCCGCTACACCAGGTATTGGTTTATCCTGTCGCTAATTACGATTTTAATTCAGCCTCCTATGTGCAGTATGATACTGCCAAACCATTGAGCAGGCCACTAATGAAGTGGTTTTTCATGCATTATCTGAAGTCACCAGGCGAAGGTGCTGATTCGCTGATATCACTTGTTAATGCTAACCTCAAGGGCATGCCATCAACAACCATTATCGGTGCAGAGATTGATCCTCTGGCAACTGAAGGACAACTGCTTTCTGAGAAACTGCAGGCGGCAGCAGTTCCCGTAACCTATAAAAAATTTACAGGTGTTACACATGAATTTTTTGGAATGGCAACTGTGCTTCCCGAAGCGAAGCAAGCGCAGGCACTGGCGGCAAGTCAACTTAAAAATGCATTTAAGTAATAAGCAAGCAGCAGAGTCCATATATTTAGCAAACGTTAGATACGGCTAATAGGATATCCACAAGGGAATGACCAGAGAATCATCGTATCGATATTCTCTGGCCCTTGTGGATTTTTCTTTGTACCAGATATAGTTTGATGGCGTGCGCGCTATAAGAAAAGTTTACAAGAGGGCAATCAAAAGCGGGGAATACGTGTATTTTGCTCTACAACATATTTATTACAATGGAGACAGCGTTATTAACTGCTAAGAAACGTTGTACCTGTCAAACCGGCAACTGTTTTGACGGTGCTTTTACCTACGTACCTGGATCCAACTGGCAAAGTATTTTCAATAAGCTTTTAATAATGCTTTCTATGTAAAATGCTTTTACTTTAACCGGGTCGTTGTTTTCGTTACTAAGTTTTTCTGCGTGCACTATCCTACCGTTTTTTACAATAGCATAATAGGCAAACAGCTTATCATCCGATTCTGGCCTAGTAAATATTATGCCAGTGGCAGGCGAATTGTAATGTTACGTAAAACCAACAAAAATGAAAAATGTTAGTGTACTTTTAGTGGGCGGTGCGCTTGATGGGCAAACGTACACGGCTCGTGAAGACGAAACCACCTTGCAAATACATTATAGTGAGAAGTCGGATGTTGTAACTGATAGTGAAGTGAACAGCTTCGCGGACGAGAGGCCTGAAGGCAAGTTTTATACTTATAAACAGGAAAGCGAGGGGTCTGAGAGGTTTGTATTTGTGGAGGGGTAGTATTCGTAGATGTTTTAACCGCAAAGTGCGC
>JBBPYM010000252.1:0-7021 GCA_038199905.1 Chitinophagales bacterium
AGCAAAGTCTGTTGTCTGTTGGAAGTTAATTGTTAACCAAAGTAGCCATTAACGCACGAATGCCATTGCAACGCCACCATCCACATTCAAAACATTACCGGTCGATTTATTTAGCAAACCACCCACGAAAGCAAAACATGCGTTGGCGATATCTTCGGGCAATATTATTTCATTCAGCAGGGTTCTCTTAGCATAGTAAGCAGGCAGTTCTTCTACTTTTACTCCGTAGGCTTTTGCCCTGCCTTCTGCCCATGCACCCGCCCAGATTTTACTGTCTGAAATTACCGCATCAGGGTTCACTACGTTAACGCGGATCTTATCGGGCCCCAGCTCTGCAGCGTTGAGACGGCTTAAATGAAGTTGTGCAGCTTTTGCCGATCCGTAACCGGCATTGTTTGGACCAGATACCAGCGCGTTTTTACTTACAATATTAAGCACATCGCCACCAATATCTTGCTTGCGCATCTCGGCAACACCCGCCTGAGTAATAAGGAACTGCCCCTTAACAAGGACGTCGTACAACAGGTCCCAGTCTTTTTCAGTATGGTCCTGGATGGTCTTAGAAATCGAAAGACCGGCACAGTTTACAACGATGTCTATACCGCCGAATGCCAGTGCCGCTGTATCAAAAACATCCGCTATATGCTGTGTGTTTGTTACATCAAGCAGCACGCTTGTATAGGCGTCTTTGCCAAATTGCTTTTTGAATTCTGCATCCGCACCTTCCAGCCTGCCGGGGTCATTATCATTTAACACTACGCATGCACCTTCCTGTACAAATTTCCTGGCGATGGCTTTTCCTATTCCGCCTGCGCTGCCTGTTACCATTGCCACCTTACCCGACAATGGTTTCGGCTTTGGCATACGCTGTAGTTTTGCTTCTTCCAGCAACCAGTATTCTATATTAAAGGCTTCCTGCCGGGGGAGGGATGTGTATTCGGAAACAGCTTCCGACCCCTTCATTACGTTGATTGCATTGATGTAAAATTCAGCGGCCACACGAGCTGTTTGTTTATCCTTGGCAAAGGTAAATAACCCAACACCTGGATAAAGGATCACAACAGGGTTTGCGTCGCGAATGGCCGGACTGTTTGGATGTTTATTGGTTTCGTAATAATCCTTGTACATCTGGCGGTAGGCTTCAAAAGCCGGCGCCAGTGTGGTCTTTAATTCTTTTATATCGGAAAGATCTTCTTCGGGCTTAAGTTCAAGTACCAGCGGGCTTATCTTTGTCCGGAGGAAATGATCAGGACAACTGGTACCCATCGGTGCCAGTCTTGCCAGGTCGTTTGAGTTAATGTATTCCAGCGCCCTGTCGTCATCGGTAAAATGACCGATCATGTGCTGGTTGGAAGAACAAAAACCGCGTAATACAGGAGCAATGGCCGCGGCCTGTTTCAAACGTGCACTTTTTTCCAGTGACTGTATCTTTGCGCCGCCGAACACGGTTGCTTTTTTAACATAATTTTCTTCCAGGTATGCCGCGCATTTTTCGATTACTTCGAGTGTGTTGATATAACTTTCGTAGGAAGTATCACCCCAGGTAAACAAACCATGAGAGCCCAACATAATGCCGCGGATCAGTGGATTCTCGTCCAGGCATTGACGTAATTTAAGTCCCAGGTCAAAACCCGGTTTTTGCCACTCAACCCAACCGATAGAGCCGGTAAAAAGCTCTTCTGTAATGCGTTTGCCATCCTTTGCTGCAGCGATGGCAATGGCGGCATCAGGGTGAAGATGATCAATATGTTTGAAAGGGAGAAAACCATGAAGGGCAGTGTCTATAGATGGCGCCTTCGAGTTGAGGTCGTAAATAGAATGGTTGAACAATTCTACCATTTCATCCTCAAATTCAATTCCCCGGTAAATGTTTTTCAGACTGCGAAGCCGGTCGACATACAAGGCTGCCAGACCGCTTTTTTTCAGCGTTCCAAGGTCACCACCCGAACCTTTTACCCACATCACTTCGGTGGATTCACCTGTAAGCGGATCTTTGGCGAATGCCTTGCAGGAAGTGTTGCCACCACCATAATTCGTGAGCCGGAGGTCGGCGCCCAAGAGGTTCGACCTGTATATAAGTAAAGCTACTTCATCACCTGCGAGCTTCGCAGCTTCGCCTTCATCCCATAAATAACTTACATGTTTAAAAGAGGGTTTGTCAGTAGACATAATAGAGATTTAAATTGTTATTAAGGTTTTATGTTATTGCCATATCCAACAATCAGCACGGATAATATGATAACGATGATGCCGATTATTACTGTTGAATAGGTTTGTTTCCGTACTCCTTTCCATTCTTTCAACACCAGTCCCCACATGTTGGCGACTAGTATGATGAAAGCCATATGAAGGATCCAGGAGCTGGGTCCGTTGCCCAATTTACTTTCTCCCATACCGTAAAAGAAAAACTGCAAAAACCAGGTTGTGCCAGCCAAGGCGGAAAAAATATAGTTCCGGAGTAAAGGTGTTTTTTTGTTGGTATAATCGCCAAATGTTTTATTCTGCGCGTTAAGGATCATACACCATATAAAGTTGGTAGTTAAACCACCCCAGAGTATTAAAAGATAGGTAACATTGTTTTGAAAGAGGAACTCACCTTCACCAGGATGTAAAGATTTCCAGATTGTGTTTGCTTCATTAGCCATATCCTTTCCAGCGTCGAGTCCAAATGCGAAGCAGGCACTGAGCACACCCGAAATAATCGAAACGAATAAACCCAATCCAATACGATAATCTTTATTTTCTGAAACCTGTTTGGTACTGATAAGATCTTTTTCTTTCATGGTGCCAGCCTTCCCGCAGATTATGATTCCGATAATACATACCAGGATACCCAACAATACCATCTGGCCCCAATGATTGCCTATCAGGTCAGAAAACTTGTCTTTACCAGCCTTTGGGTAGAAGTCATAATAGATAGAAGGTATCAGGGCGCCGAACACAGAGCAAAGACCTAATATGATGGAGCTTCCCAGCGCTACGCCGAGGTATCTTACACCAAGGCCATAAGTTAATCCGCCAATACCCCAGAGTAGTCCAAAGAAATAAGTAACCCAAAGCACGTTAGTGTCGGTATGTTTTATAATTGCGCCGAAATCTGGAATGGTTAGGTAGGCCGCTAGTGGCGGCACTATCAGCCATGAAAAGATACCACCTACGATCCAGTAACTTTCCCAGGCCCAGCCTTTAACTTTTTTGTATGGAATATAAAAACTTCCTGAAGCAAAACCCCCGATAAAATGGAAAATAACACCTAAGATTGCTTGCATGCGTTGTGGTAATTTTGCTGATGGCTATATACAACCGAACGTTAAAAATAAATTATAGGGCGGGTTAAGCCGTCATGTACTGTCATGCCGATAGCCGATAGCTGTCTGCTACCGGGTACCAGTAATGGGTATGAATTAATATTTGAAAGGCTTTCCGCCCGCCATTATCTCCTGTGTTTTTTCGTCGAAAGTAACTTTCTCGCCGGTATGCACGGCGGCATTTGTCATCGAGGTTGCGATAGCATGACTATATCCAGCTTCAACAGGCGCGTTGGGTTGTTTCCTGCTGCGCACGCAGTCCATCCAGTTGCGCATATGCGCAGACGTTAGCGAATCACCGCCGGTGTTGGCAGAGGCGATTACTCTTTCACCGGTGTTAGCAAGGCTCATTTCGGGCAGCAGGAAAGGCTCCATGTTCATGGCCTTGGCTGGGCCCGCTTTTAATCCGCCTTTTGGCGAAACCTTATTATCATCAAGGTTGAGGGCACCACCATTGGAATAGTATATTTCCTTAGGATCATCATCTCCGTTGTGCATGCGGGACGCGAATGTTACCTGGAATCCTTTTGTAAGATCGTCGGAAGGGCCGTAATCAAAAACAGCTGTGATGGTATCCCAGTTCTTCCTGCCATCTTTCCACATATAGATACCACCATTGGCAACAACACTCCTTGGGTGTTTTAAGCCGGAAAACCAATGCACGGTATCAATCTGGTGCGACATCCACTGGCCTGGCAAACCGGAAGAGTATGGCCAGAACAAACGGAACTCCAGGTATTTACGCGGATCAAATTTGTCGGCAGGACGGTTCATCAGGAAGCGCTTCCAGTCTGTATCTTCTTCTTTCAGCAAAGGCACTACATCCGGGCGGCGCCATCGGCCTGGCTGGTTAACGTTCCAGGTTAGTTCCACCATGGTGATGGCTCCAAACTTACCACTCTTTATAAATTCGTCGGCGGCATGGTAATTTGGTCCGCTTCTTCTCTGGGAACCTACCTGCAATATTTTATTAGAGGCTTTTACTGCTTTAAGCGCGTCCCTGTTATCTTCCATTGTTTCCGCGAACGGCTTCTCGCAGTACACATCGCAATTGGCTTTTACGGCTTCTATCGCGCAGCGGGCATGCGCGAAATCAGGCGTGCTGATGATTACAGCATCCACCTCCCTGGAGTTGTACAGAGCATCATTGTTCACATATTGCTTAATATCGTGCCCGAATTTTTGTTTCATAAATCCCGACCCGTCTTCCCTTCTTTTATTCCAGAGATCAGACACTGCTACCAGGTCGAAATTCAGTTCTTTATAGTGATTCATAAAACTAGGCAGCAATGAATTGCGGAACCGGTCGGAGTAACCAACAACCCCTACCCTTACACGATCATTGGCGCCAATAATATTTGCATAACTTTTGGCACTAAAACCCATTGCCCCGATGTAAACACCGGCACCTGCAATTGCTGACTCTTTTAAAAAGTTGCGACGTGATTTTGACATGTTGTGAGTATTTAATGTTTTTGGGCTGTCAGCCTTCAGCTATCAGCTATCAGCTAAAACCGTTTTGTGCTCGTTAAATATTTATTTTCAAGAACTATATTGTTTGATAAATTATAAACAGTGGCCAAATTTATTTAAGTGAATAATCCTTTTTTCTTCCAACGGCTGATAGCTGATAGCTGATGGCTGACAGCTATTGGCTGACAGCTATTGGCCGACAGCTACCTCAATTCTCTAATCTTCAAACTCCTGAAAGAAACCAGGCTACCGTGTTCCTGCAGTAAAATATGGCCTTTTGGCGGCAGGCCAAAACCGGGCAGGTTTTTGTACTTGCTTTTACTGATCAGCGCTTTAAACTCTGCCGAGCCGCGCACGTAGTCTACTACACGGTAACCGTTTAGCCAATGCTCTACGCGGTTGTCCGGGTATACGATAATCATAGCCTTGTTCCATTCACCGATTTTTTTTCGTGCCGCGGGTATTTTTTTTGAAGCGATCAGGTCGTAAAGAGAGGCAAGTGTGCGATTGTCGTTTTCTCCCGCTTTTGCGTCAGGATGTTTGTCATCGTCCAGCACCTGGTATTCCAGTCCCAGTGCGGAACCCGGTTTAGTTGGATCAACGGTTACAAAGTATTTCAAGCCGCTATTAGCAGTGTCTGTGAGTTTGAACTCGAACTGTAAAGCAAAGGCCCCAAACTGAGCTGTGGTTATGATGTCTCCACCATTTGAATGCGTAGCGTTAGTGGAGCCCAGCACACTCAGTTCACCGTCTTTAATCTCCCAGCCTTTAGCAGGGAACGTTGTTGTGTAAGCACCCGACCAGCCTTCCGTTGACTTTCCATCCCACAATAGTTTTATGCCATTCTTCTTCTCCTGTTCAGATATATTGTTAGGTAGCATGTTCACTACATGAATGGTATCGTAAGGAGAGGGCTTAAGTTTTGTTGTCTGGATCCGGATCTTGCGCCAGCGGATGGTTCTGCCCGCTTCACCTTCTTTCCCGATGGAATGTACCTGCAAAGCAATCAATCCCCTGGGTGTCATGTTGTCAATAAGGTGCGCGCAGGGTACACCATTAAGCCAGGTACGGATGGTTGAGCCGATACACTCTATCCGGTACTTATTCCATTGTCCAGGTTTGTAAGCTTTTTTCGCACCTTCATTGTACTCCATAGGATAAAGCCAGCCGCGGCGGGCTTCGTCATAAATACCACCACTCCAGGCTCGTGCGGAAGGATCAACTTCAACCTGGTAACCGTGTACACGACCATCCTGGTAACTTTCCTTGCTTTCGCTTCTTATTTGAATGCCTGAGTTCATCATGCTGTCCATCCTCAGTTCCAGTTCCAGGATAAAATCACCATATTCCTTTTCTGTAACAAGGAATGAGTTAGGCGTTTTAAAAACCGTTGTTCCAACGATCTCTCCGTTGGTAGCGGCATATAGCGCTTTGCCATTTAGTTGTTTCCAGCCACTGAGATCTTTGCCGTTGAATAATTTCTGCCAGGATTGAGCCTGCATAAAGTTGCAGGAAAAAAGTGTTATAACTAAGATAAAAAAGCGTCTATTCATATGGAAGAGCTATTGAAACAAATTAAGCAATCTGTATTATTATTAAAAAGTATACTATGTCACACGACCCGGGAACATATAATTAATATTGGCCGTGCTAAAATACGGCTTTTCCGTTAGTACAGCGGCATGTTTTGCATCCAATACATAAGGGCACACAAATAATACCGATTCAGGTCGTGTATCTCCTACATTTAAATCATTAAAATTAATCTCTGAATTAAACCGCTTACTTAGCCTTTACTGTTCAGGACATTTTTTAAAACCTCAATGCACACAAAGGAGGCACAACGGGCACAATGAGTGCCTGATTATCTGCAAAACATATGAATGAAGGATGTTCGAAAATTGCCTGAGGGTCCTTCTCCGCTTCGTGCCTCCATTGTGTGTGCTTTGTTGGCTCTAAACTTTAAGCAAGCTGTTTCAGCAATGTGTGTTTGATATAACTACTGCTTTTAGTTATGCTTTCAATCGGGTCCATATCAAAATTCTCCTGCTCCATGTAAAAATGTTTCATGCCGGAGAGTTTCGCGTTAGCAAAGATCTTTTTGAAATCGATGCTGCCATTGCCGATCTCGGTATTGCGGTTGGACTTAGATTTATCCATGTCTTTAACATGCCACATTTCAAACCGGCCCGGATATTTTTTGAACATTTCTACCGGATCTTGTCCGCCTCTCACGGCCC
>JBBPYM010000253.1:0-5382 GCA_038199905.1 Chitinophagales bacterium
AAAATTATTCTCAATCAAGGGATTTTTCAGCACCGAAATAATGTGAACCAGTTTGGCAAACTAATGCAGGTATACAGTTAAAATATGAGGTGCCCCTTGTTTTTTATCTTTTCGTTTGTCAATTCCATCACAAGCTGTACAGGTTTGATACTTTTTATAGAGCTTACCATGTAGTATACGTTGTCATTTTCAACCAGGTCTCCCTTCAGAAGCCATAGAAAGTCCAAATGTTTAAATTCCGGCAAAAGATATTCACCGTCATCCTGGTTATTGTACAGGTAATGAACAAGAGAATTATTGGGTTCGCTATACTCGTAAACAGGAAAAAAGTATTTGCGTTGTTTTTTAGTAAGTTGGATTTCAATTTCATTGTTCATCCGGAAACCAAATCGAAATAACTGGTTAATTAACCAGCAGAGTTGGTAATCTTTAACGGGCGCCACTATTCCAAGCAGGCGGGTATCCCCGAAAAAGTCTTCCTCCATTTCACTTATATCCAGTTTTAATTTCATTCTGTAAACCTTATTTAAATATCATAATCTAAATGATAGCGGACAAAAGGCTGCCGGGGTTAGCTGTATATCGACAATGTTAAATTAGCAAATCGAATTCTTATTTCAAACCCGCTCTTACGGAACTAAAATACCAGTTCAGCATCTGACATTTCCTGCGCTCTCTTAAATTTAACCGTTGTTTTCTCTCCTTTTTTAAATTTGTTTAATGCCTGCATGTAATCTTCTAAAGATGACACGGGGTAATCTCCCAATTGCACAATTACGTCGCCAACTAACAGGCCGGCTTTTTGTGCTGGCCTGCCTTCGCTCACTCCGTCAACTCTTACACCGCTGCCGCTAAAGGTATAATCAGGCATGATGCCCAAGGTAACAGAAAAAGTTGCCATTGATCCGCTTTGCTGCTCTTTTGTTGGTGTAAAAACAAGCTTTCCCTGTTTGTTTAATGACGCAATTACTCTATAGATGTATTGCACGATAAAGTTTTCGCCATTGTAATTAATTTTACCTGCGTCATCAGTGGGTTTATGATAATCGCTGTGCACGCCGGTAAAGAAAAATAATACAGGGATATTCTTTCTATAAAACGACGTATGATCACTGGGGCCGGTGCCGCTGCTGTCGAATTTGGTTACGAGAAACTTACCTGGATTTGATTTGCGTAAAACTGACGACCACAGTCTGGAAGTCCCATACCCGCCAATGGTAAGTGTTGGCAATTTCTCATTTAAACGTCCGACCATATCCATGTTAATCATGAAATTAGCTTGCGACAGTTCTATGGTAGGATGTTCTACAAAATATTTAGATCCGAAAAGACCCAGTTCCTCCCCTGAAAATGCAATGAATAAGTAGTTGTTATTTTTGTACTTCGACTTTTTTAATAATCTTGAAAGCTCTATCAATGCCGCAACACCGCTTGCATTGTCATCTGCACCGTTATGAACAGGTTTATCACCGGTGTTAAGCAATGAATTCCCATCTTCGCCAAATCCAAGGTGATCAAAATGTGCTCCCAAAATCGCAGTGGTCGATGCCCCGTTATTTATGTATCCAATAACATTATGCCCGGTTCTTATATTATCCGTAAAAGCTATTTTTAAATTAATTATAAGTGTGGCTGTTTCATCTGAAAAATATTTTTTTGCTGTTTTGTGGGATACCATGATCACAGGGATGGATGTACTATCCATGTGCTGCATGGGATTGTATTTTTCTTCCTCCGACGCCTGGTTGGAATTGTACACAAACAGTGCCGTGGCTCCCTTGCGTGCGAAGGCCGTTGCCTTAGCTGCAAGAAATTGAAAAAGGTTAAAATGCGGGTTATTTTTATTCGAAATAACCTCATCCTTTATATCAAGGAACCATGGCACCCCGGCTTCTTTTAATGCTATCGATGGGGATGATTGCTGGTTTGCTTTAGGCGAACATGGCAATGGGAAAAACTCATCCTTTTTTATTTCTTCCCCGTTTATATGGAGAAAGCTATTATTCTCATAATTTCTTCCTTCCCAGATGTTGAACGCCTGGAAATAACTGTTCCCATCACCTTTTGGCTCAAGGCCACTATGTTGAAACTGTTCCTTAATATATTCCATGGCGAGTTTTTCACCGGGAGAGCCTACAAGTCTGCCCTCTAGTTTGTCATCTGCCAGGTAATTAACATGAGCCTGCAGGTTACTAATCAGGATTTTATCTTCCTTTTTTAATTTTTGTGCAGAAGCTGGCAAGGAGAGGATGAATAAAAAGGACAAGAGATTTTTAAGGCTGATCATATAAAACTATTTTCTACCAGTCATGATAATGTAAGGTCAAAGTTATACTGCCAAATTCATTCCAACAGAGACAATTACAATAAAATCTATCTTCCCCGGTTTGCCATTGTTTACAAGGATGGAGCACAATTTCAGGCATCCGATAAACAAAAAAATGGGGACGTCTGCTCCAAACCGTCCAGGTTTCGGTATTCAACCAGTGGGAATTGTTGTTCCATGTAGAGGGTTATGTATTGGAGCCTTGAATCAGGTATGGGTATCAGTTATGGGGGTAGGAAGAACCATCGCATATTAAGGTAATCGTACAATATAAGCATGACTACGGCAAATTTAAGGCCGTTGCTTGTAAGCGTTCTACATGACACTCATACCTCCTACCCCATACCTCTTCAACAAAAATGCACATCTACATTAATACCCCTTATATGCATTTGATGGGCCGATTATTTTACCATTAGCCTCGCGTATAACTTAAAATTTTCCATTACTTTTGCAGATTGTCTTCTTTCGAATGATCAGCCCGGTGGCATGCTATATTTTACCGGTCTAATTAATGCAAACTACGCGAAGAGGATAACAAATAACCAATACATGGCCTTACCGTATCTGATTAAACATGTTTACACTATTGGGACTGAAGAAGTGATCCGAAGGGGCAAGAAGATTCACGCCATGGGGTACGTTGAGCTGGTAGAATTTGATGAACTGCATGGCTCAGTGACCTTCAGGGTAAAGGACGACAGTTACTCAACTTATTACAAAGTTCACATTCAACAGTTCAACGATCCCAAAACATTATCCCTTCGTTGCGCATGCCCTTATAATCTCAGTGATATTTGCCGGCATGAAGCCGCTGCCCTCATTCAACTCCAGGAATTACTGGACAAGAACCTGCTTAAATCGCAGGCGATTGTGTACAATCAGTTGCATACGGTTGTTAAAATGAAATTTATAGATCTTAAAACGATCAAGCTGCTTTGTTCCCAGCAGTCCTATACAGACGCGGAATTTTATCTCCGCACACAAAAGGCCAAAATTGAATCGGCAAAAGATGAAGTAGTTAAAGCTTCGGTTTTACTGGAAGGCAAAAATTATAATGTTGTCATCCGTAAAAATGAAGAACGGAATTTTGATACAAGTTGTGATTATGAAGATCCGTCTCACCCGTTATGCCTGCCAAAAGTTATCGTGATACTTCAATTGCTAAATGCTTATGGTCCCCATTATTTTGATACGATAAGAAACTGGGATAAAGAAAAGAATAAGTTGCTTGAGGCTTATGGATATTCTATAAGCGACGACCTGAAGGGTAAATTTGAATTCACTTACAAAGAAGGCAAGCCTTTTTTAAGAGTGCTCGATACAACTATAAAAAGAATCACCCCACTCAATGTGAACAGGCCCAAGCCCATTGAGTACGCCGAGCCAATGGCTGAAATCTTAGAAGAAAACCATGTAATGGGCGCATCGCAACGCCTGGGAGTGGTGTTTAATTTTAATCACCCTGCATATCCCGGTTTCCTGGTGGAAGCCGTGCAGGGAGAAAGCGATGAAGAACAAAAAAATTTTATTGGCAAGGTTGAAAAGCTGGACCTTTCTAAGTTTGTGAACGTAGACATCCTGGTAGATGAAGACAAACTGCTTATCCCTGCGCTACGACGGATGCAGGAAACTGAAGTAACAAAATATTTAAACCGTAACTCACCCTTTAGCGGCTTTTGGGAAAACATCATTCATCATGAAACAGATGAATTGCCAGAGGAAACCAAGAACCTGGTAATAGAATATCTGCATCCCAAGCTTAAAAAATTATTTGCTGATGTTTCTGGTAATCCTTTTGTGTTTTACCTGAATAGCCATAACCCATTCAAAACAGATAACCTTCGAACAACAGGTATCGTTCCTGAGCCGCTTACTCCGCATTTTAAAATTCAAATAAAGGAAGAAAGTTTTGAGATCAGTTGCTGGGCAAAAATAAACGGGCATGAATGGGAAATCAGTGATAACCAGCTTAACAGCAGCCTGTTGTTTTTCTTCCAGGAAAACCTCTATTTATGGAAAGACGCTGAAGATGTTAGCACAATTGAACCTTTTATAGGCAAAGGAAGATTAACCATATCCAAAGATGAGTGGCCTGCGCAGCTGAAATCGTATGTTTTGCCCCTTACGAAAAAATATTTTATCGAATTTGATAAGCAGCTCATCACGGAGATCAAAGATGGACAGCCTGATAAGAAATTGCTGCTGCAGGAAAAGGGTGATTACCTGATGTTTCAACCTATATTTTCCTATAAAGGCTTCGAGACCAAAGCCGGCGAAAAGGATGATATCGTAATAGCAGACGGTGAAAAAGTGCTAATCGTTCATCGCAATAAAGACACGGAACAGGATTTTATATCAAAGCTTGAGGCCCTTCATTCAAATTTCATAAAACCTGAAGGCTCCAATAACCTTGTGCTGAAAGGCGCGGAAGTTTTACGCAACAACTGGTTTTTTCTGTTTGTTGATGCTATGAAAGAAATGAAAGTGCCGGTGCTGGGTTTTGAAGCATTGAAAAATTTTCGTTTTAATACCGCCAAGCCTCAGACCAAAATTCATATAAGCAGTAATACAGACTGGTTCGATGCAAAAGTTGATATTCTGTTTGGAGATCAGCATGTTAGCGTTTCCGAGGTAAAACGTGCATTGGGAAACAAACAGCAATTTGTTCAACTAAATGACGGAACACTTGGTATTTTACCCGAGGAATGGATAAAGAAATATTCTTTGCTCTTTCGCGTAGGTGAAGGCAAGATGAACGAGTTGAAACTTTCCAAATATCACATGAGCGTGATAGATGAGTTATATGAGAACCGTGATGAAGAAGAGCTTTTCATAAAACTTGAGGAAAAGTATGACCGACTGCGTGGATTCAAAAGCATTAAAGAAGTTGAATTACCGTCGAAACTACAAGCAGTATTACGCCCATACCAGTTGTTTGGATTTCAATGGCTCAATTACCTCAGTGAAGTAAAATGGGGAGGTATACTTGCCGATGATATGGGACTTGGTAAAACCGTTCAGGCATTATCATTTCTACAATACTTCAGGTCGCA
>JBBPYM010000254.1:0-4905 GCA_038199905.1 Chitinophagales bacterium
GGCTCAGGCAAGCCGTGTTTACGTAAGAGGGTTCGCGATTGGAAAAATTCGTTTCACGATCTACAACAGGCTGGGTCAGAAACTATTTGAAAGCCAGGATGTAAACAATGGATGGGATGGACGCTACCTGGGAGTAGTTCAGCCAATGGATGTGTATGGCTACACCCTGGAAATAGAATTTACTGATGGAAATAAAACAACTAAAAAGGGTGATATAACGTTAATTAGATAGTTATCTCGATCTTTTGAAGTTTGCAGCATTTTAAGAAACAAGATTATTGTTCATTTAGATGATCATATTATGAGGAGCAGAAACTTTAATGTACGAATGAGCCGCACAGGGCAGAGTAACAAACCTGACATCACTATCAGTTACGGTTATGCGAAAGTTTTGATGGTACTGGTATTATCAATTTTTTATACGGGGATTTCAAATGCGCAGGACCTCCACTTTTCACAATGGTTCAATTCGCCCCTGACTACAAATCCTGCAAATACTGGTTTTATTCCTGACGCAGATTATCGCATTGGTGCGAACTATAGGAACCAGTATGTAAATATTTTATCTGTTCCCTACAAGACCATCAGCATCTTCGGCGATGCGCAGGTAATGCGGGATAAATTTGAAAACGGCTGGTTGGGTGTTGGTGGCGTTATCTTACGTGATGCAGCAGGTTCCGGTAATCTCACTTCTACCAAAGTGTACGGTTCGCTGGCTTATCACCAGGAACTCGGCCAGGCAAGCTTATTATCGGCAGGTTTTAACCTCGGCTGGGCAAATAAAAGCATCAATCCAAACCAGTTGAAATTTCCTGATCAGTTCAACAAGGCAACAGGCTTTTTTGATGCAGGCATTCCTTCCAGCGTAATCTTTAATAATACTAATGTCAATTATCTTGATGTGCAGATTGGGATGAATTACGCGTACTTTCCTTCTGATCAAATTTATGTGAATGGCGGGTTTTCAATTCATCATATTAACAGGCCAAAAGAAAGCTTTTTTGATAATACCACAGGTTTTGATAACCGACTGGCTCCAAGATATATCGGGTTTATAAACTCCAGCATAAAAGTGAGTGATATGGTTATTCTTAATCCCATGGGTTACTATTCTAACCAGGCAAGGGCTTCAGAGTGGGTGGTTGGCGGAAACGTTAATTATAATGTTTCCGGTGATGGAAATTACCAGCTGTTAGGAGGTGCTTATTACAGGAGCAGTGATGCTGTGATACCGATGCTGGGATTTCAATTCAGCAATCTTAGAATGACCTTTACTTATGATGTTACTACTTCGTCGTTGAGCAATTATAACAATGGCCGTGGCGCGGTTGAGTTTTCTCTAGTAAAACATGGCTTTTTTGGACAGTTCAATAGCTCCAGGCGTCAGTCTATGTGCCCGACTTTCTGATACTTAGGCCTTGAAACAACGTTAGTCACCTCGTTCGAATGATTATGAGCGATGTGGATCTACTCAATTAACTATTTTTTAGGTATATATTTCAGGATCGATTAATAATGCTTTTGAATGCTTATTACTTTTGTTCAGTTACTTTTTAGATTTAGTTAATCAGCATAAGCCTGTTGTACTATAGCAAAAACCCATTTCAAATAATATAACATGAAGAAGTACTTGTTGTTTTTAGCGATATTTACCGTTATCAGTACACAGGCTGTTTTTGCTCAGCGGGAAGATGAACCAGAACCTGCAAAAATAACAGGTTTTGACAAAAGTAAACTTTTCATAGGCGGTAATTTTGGCGTTAGTTTTGGCGATTACACACTTGCAAATATTTCTCCGCAAGTAGGTTACAGGTTCAACGATTATTTTGCCGCAGGTGCAGGTTTAAATTTTCTTTATTCAAGTATCAAGTATAGGGATTATAACGGCAATTCATTATACAAGGCCGGTTATGGCGTGGCGGGATTGAACGTTTTTGCCAGAGTATACCCTATAAAATACATACTGTTGCAGGCGCAACCTGAAATGAACTACGTGTGGGGTAAATATAAATATTATGATGGGGGCGCTACGCCGGACATGAAGATTCCCGGCAAACCAGTGCCATCACTGCTATTAGGAGGAGGCGCTGTAATACCTTCAGGAAGGGGCGCTATTGTTGCCATGGTGCAATACGATGTTTTAAACCAGGCGCAGAACCCTTATGGCAACCGGCCTATCTATAACTTCGGTTATAATATCGGGTTTTAAAGGTTTCCGGTACTTATTCGATCCTGTTGAAAATTTCAATGGGGGTGTTGCAGAAGTTTATACGGTGCTCCCAGGATTCATATAAAAATCCTTCTTTATCCATTTGTTTCATGTGCTGGATCAGGTAATTGTAAAATCCACCTGTATTTAAAAAATAAATGGTTTTCTCATGGATCTTCAACTGGTTCCAGGTGAGCATTTCAAAGAGTTCATCCATGGTGCCAATGCCACCTGGCAGCACGATGGCCGCATCACACATGTCATACAGCATTTTTTTTCTGCTATGCATATCAGCCACTACAGCGAGCTCAGTTAAACCTTCGTGTTGCTGTTCCCAGTCTACAAGAATTTTTGGGATGATGCCCATTACAGAGCCTTCATGCTGGAGCACTGCATCGGCAATTACACCCATTAATCCCTTTTTGCCTCCACCGTAAACCAATTTGATTTTTAATATTGAGATTAGGCGTCCCAGTTCCGCGGCATGTTCTGCAAATAAAGGATTATTGCCATGTTTGGAACCGCAAAAAACGGCAACAGATTGGATTTTAGTCATTTGGAAATTTTCAGCATTCTAAAAACTAATTCTTTATAACAAAGACTCGTATTAACGGGCAAAAGTAAGTGCTGAGTAAAAACTGCGCAAAGTTTTTTTATCTTCATCCGTAATTTAAAATCTTTTGCAACTTAAACTTAATATATGTCTCCAACCGTGCTGCTTTTATTTGTGATTGGGTATTTTTTAATGTTGATTCTAGTCTCTTATTATACTTCCAGAAATTCTTCCGATAATTCAACCTTTTTCACAGCAAACCGAAAATCAAAATGGTACCTGGTGGCTTTCGGCATGATCGGTACGGCGCTGAGTGGTGTTACTTTTATTTCGGTGCCGGGAGAAGTAGGCTCACCAAGCGGGGCCCAATTCAAATATTTTCAGTTTATTCTTGGCAACCTGGTAGGGTATATCATTGTTGCTACCGTTCTTTTGCCGCTCTATTACAGGATGCAGCTTACGTCTATCTACGAAGTGATAGAGCGAACGCTTGGAAAAGTAAGCCATAAAACTGCGGCGGCAATTTTCTTATTGTCACGAACGATTGGATCAGCTTTCAGGTTGTACCTCGTAGCCATAGTTTTGCAACGCTTTATCTTCGACTCCATGCATGTGCCTTTCTGGCTCACTATCGTCATATGCCTGGGTTTAATCTGGGGCTATACTTTCAAAGGCGGATTAAAAACAATTATCATTACCGACACCTTGCAAACGGTGTTCCTGGTAGCATCGGTTTTCTTTTCTATTTATTTCATATGCAGAAGCCTGGATCTCAATATCCCTGAAGCTTTTGAAACCATTAAGAACAGCGGTTATTCCAAGATATTTTTCCTGGACGATTTTGCCGGTAATAAGTTTCATCTTACCAAACAGTTCCTGGGCGGTTTATTTGTAACCATAGGTATGTTCGGTCTTGACCAGGACCTGATGCAAAAAAACCTGAGTTGCAAAAATATCTGGGACGCCCAAAAGAATATGTTTACATTCTCAGCCATTTTCGTGGTTGTAAACTTGTTTTTTTTAAGCGTCGGCGCTTTGTTATATATATACGCCAACAAAAATGGAATTGCGGTGCCCCTCGATCCTGTAACGCATGTGCCCAGGACCGATTACCTGTTCCCTGAAATTGCCCTGAACCATTTTAAAGGTGTTCCTGCAATCGTTTTTATGCTGGGACTTACGGCTGCTACTTTTGCTACTACTGATTCAGCACTAACCGCATTGACCACTTCCTTTTGCGTGGATTTCCTCGGATTTGACAAACCCGAAAATGAAAAGGTAAGTGGGAAAGTAAGAACAAGACACCTGGTGCATGTCGGGTTCTCTGTGCTCATTCTTGTTGTTATATTATTGTTTAACGCGTTAAATGATGCATCAGTTGTAAGCGCAATTTTCAAAGTAGCCACGTTCACCTATGGCCCTTTAATTGGATTATTCGCTTTTTCTTTATTTGTCAAAAGCCGGTCCGTGCTGGACTATGCAACACCATTTATCTGTGTGATAGCACCATTAATTTGCTTTTTTCTTGATAAAAATTCAAAACAGCTGCTCGGCGGTTACGTTTTTGCCGAAGAACTTATCATTGTAAATGGCCTGTTAACATTTATATTATTACTGCTTATCTCTAAAAAACGAACAGGAGTGCTTGTTAATGCTTAGAAGAAGCTATAAAATGAACAATTGCTAGTGCTTGATTATTAACAGTTAATGTATTAATTTGTATAAATTCATTAGTAAGTTGCATTTAACAAACGAATAAGATTTTACCCTTAATATTAAAAATTGGAACTTATCAACCCCCTAGCACAAGCCTATGCGGAAAGGTACTCAACACCTGAGGATGAAGCATTGTGGGCTGTTGCGGATCTTACCAGGCTGTTACACCCTAAAGCTCAAATGCTAAGCGGTCATTTGCAGGGAAAGTTTTTGCAATTTATAAGTGAGATCATGCAACCGCGGCGGGTATTGGAGATTGGTACTTTCACGGGCTATAGCGCCATCTGCCTTTCCAATGGGTTACAAATCGGCGGAAAAGTTCACACCATCGAACTTAGGCAAGAGGATGCGACCCGGTCTAAGAAAAATTTTAACGAAGCGAATGTTGCGGAAAAGATAATTTTGCACACTGGCAATGCGTTAGATA
>JBBPYM010000255.1:0-17665 GCA_038199905.1 Chitinophagales bacterium
AGGCAAACAAAATGGCATAATGGTTTTTAATAAATCAAGGCGAAAACGGATTGTTCCTTAGGTACTCAAATCACCTCGCGATAAGTCGCCAATCAACTTGCTATTTAGCCGTTGAGCGTACTGCTGCAAGGTAATCATGGGTTTGCCAAGATCTTCCCAAGTCTGCTGGCTTTCGAACTTTTCAGGATAATTGTTTAGCGCCTGCATCATCTTAAAGCCGTAATGAGCATTGCGGTTAAACGTTCCAAAAAATTCCAGCGCGGGCATGGGAGCGCTAATGACGCGCAGCTTTTTATTGGCGTAATTGTCAGCAAAAATTTTTGCCGCCTGGCCAAAAGTAAATGCTTCAAGTCCCTGTATGGTATACTCCCTGTTTTCGTCAGTAAGTTTTTGAAAAGACCAGGCAACCTGTCTTCCAAAATCTTCGCCCGCGATAAACCACATGGGAACTTTCGACTTTCCTGCAAGCATTAGTGCATTTCCGCGAAGCATGGTCTGGTCGAGTGTTTCCATAAAACTGGAAGGGTAGAAGATAGTATAAGGAATGCCGCTTTTTTTAACCTGGTCCACCCCTGTTTGTTTCATGCTGAATAGCCACCAGCGGTAACCATTCATGCCGTTGAACTGCATGGCCAGGGAAGATAGAATTGCGATGCGCTGGATACCTGATTTTGTTGCTGCTTTAATGATATTGCTGACGCCTTCTTTTTCTGGGAGTTGATCAGAGGGTTTGCAATTGCGTGGTGAGTTTAAACTGATATATACGTAATTTTGCCCTCTTAGACCATTTTCCAGGCTTTCAATATCAAGTACATCCAATTGCACAAGATGAGCCAGCGGAAAAATTTTATGCGCCTTCTTCAAGTCCCGCACCCCAAGGGTTACTTCAAAACCCGCTTTGATCAATTCTTTTGTTACGGGTTTACCCAGCATTCCAGTGGCGCCGATGACAATTATTTTTTTCATTTGTCGAGTAGTCTATCCAGTGAAGTTTCTATTCGGTGAAGTGTATCTTCTGTGCTTAATATTTCCGGTTGAAAGGGCTTGCCAATTACTTTCTCATACAACTCAATATAACGTTGCGATATTGTTTGTATCCAGTCAGGTTCCATCTCCGGCACTACCTGGCCTTCTTTCCCCATAAAATCCATGCTGATCAGCCATTCGCGTACAAACTCCTTACTTAATTGTTTCTGCCTGTCGCCGTTTAGTTGGCGCTCGATAAAACCGTCTGCATAAAAATACCTTGAGCTGTCGGGAGTATGAATTTCATCCATAAGGTAAATCACATCATCGATCTTGCCAAATTCGTACTTTGTGTCTACTAAGATCAGGCCTTGTTTAGAAGCGATTTCTTTTCCTCTTTCAAAGAGTGCAAGGCTATATTTCTCCAGTTGCGCATAGTCATCGCTGTTAATTAACCCCCTGCTAACGATCTCGTCCGGGGAGATATCTTCATCATGACCAATTTCTGCTTTGGTGGAAGGGGTTATAATAGGGGATGGGAAAAAGTCATTCTCTTTCATGTCATCCGGCATGGAGGCTCCGCATAATATTCTTTGACCACTCATGTAGGTTCGCCATGCATGACCTGTAAGATTTCCCCGAACTACCATTTCAACCCTGAAGGGAACACATTGTCTACCGATGGCAACATTGGGCGCAGGCGTGTCAACAAGCCAGTTGGGGCAGATGTCGGCTGTTTCCTTTAACATGTAAGCAGCAATCTGGTTTAAAACCTGTCCTTTATATGGGATGGGTGCAGGCAGGATTACGTCAAAGGCGGAAATTCGGTTGCTGGCTATCATAACAAGCCATTCATCGCCTATGTAATATACATCACGAACTTTGCCTTTATAAAATCCCGTCTGGCCTTTAATTTTAAACGATGACATACTGCAAAATACTTTGAGGTAATGACATTGCCAATTTTACCCTTAATAGTTTTGAGATAAGCTACTTAAATGGTCAGAAGTCTTTCAAATATTATTGCTAAAAATAATTGAGAAAACCTTAACTATATGTATTTTGCCCCCGAATCTTTCACTAAAACCGCTATTATGAAAAAAGCCATCTGCCATACTTCATTTTTGTTGCTGGCCCTCATCATTTCAGTCTCCGCCCTATCACAATCAATTACTCTTTCCGGGCATGTTAGGAATATAACCAATAAAGAAGATATCCCCGCGGTATCAATCACTATCAAAAGTACTACCGCCGGAACTTATACCGATGATAAGGGTAATTTCAAACTCTCTACCACCCAGAATTTCCCGCTGGTTCTAGTGGTAAGTTCAGTAGGCTTTGAATCTAAGGAGGTTACTGTTAGCGGACCTTCTGAACTGCTGGAAATTGATTTTGTACCGGCCTCCACGCTGGGAACAGAGGTGGTGGTGTCTGCAAGCCGGGTGCCGGAACGAATACTGGAGTCGCCGGTTTCTATTGAAAGAATGAGCACACAGTCTATCCGTAACTCCGCGGCGCCCAATTATTATGAAGCCACGGCAAATTTAAAAGGTGTTGATCTAACTACCTCCAGCCTAACTTTCAGAACTGTCAGCACGCGTGGTTTTAATGGTAGCGGTAATTTACGGTTTAACCAACTTGTTGACGGAATAGATAACCAGGCACCAGGATTAAATTTCGCCGTGGGTAATATTGTTGGACCGACGGAGCTGGACGTTGACAATATAGAGCTTCTTCCGGGAGCATCTTCCGCGTTATATGGTTCAGGGGGAATGAATGGTACGTTGCTTGTAACGAGCAAAAACCCTTTTAAATACCAGGGCCTAAGCTTCCAGGTAAAGCAAGGCATCATGCATACGGATGGTTCGCAACGTTCTGCTTCTCCTTACTTTGACTGGGCGCTCAGGTGGGGTAAACAGATTGGCGAAAAATTCGCTTTCAAAATTGGCGCGCAATTCATCCAGGCTAAAGACTGGGAGGCAAACGATACGCGCAACCTGCTGCGTAACAATGTTTTCAGCTCTGTGAAACCCGGTGATCGCGTTTCTGATCCTAACTATAATGGCGTTAATGTTTTTGGTGATGAGGCCAGTGCCAGCATGAACTATTTAGCGCAGGCAGTGAGGGCCCAAGTTGGTAATATCCCGGGTGCGCCTTTAGGTTTAGCAGCGATCGATAATATGATCCGCGGTGGTTTAACGTATAAAGATATAGACTTGGCTGTGAAAGGAAACGCCGGCCTCTCTGCACTCGCTCCCTACCTTCCTTTTATTGTTCCTACGAGCAGCGTAGCCAACAATCCTTTTAGAAACACGTACGGAAGCCAGTTTGTCAGTCGCACAGGATATACCGAAAAAGAAGTGGTTGATTACAATACTTATAATATAAAACTTACTGCAGGTTTATATTACAAGATCACCAATACAGTTGAGGCTTCCCTGCTTGGATACTGGGGTACCGGAACTACCGTTTATACCGGTGCCGACAGGTACGCTATTAAGAACCTGAAAATGGGACAGTATAAAGCGGAAATCAAAGGTAAGAACTGGTTCCTGCGAGGCTATACCGTGCAGGAAAATTCCGGAGACGCGTATACTGCAACCACTGCGGCGCTTTTTGTAAACCGTGCATGGAAGAGTGACCAGACTTGGTTCCAGACTTATACTGCTACCTACGGAACTTACAAAATGCTGTTAGGGCAGGCTGACGCAGCGTCTCATGGTGCTGCCAGGGCGGGAGCAGATGCAGGAAGGTTTTTACCAGGAACACCGGAATACAACGCTGCCTTTCAAAACGCGATTGGTACTTCAATAAATAAGGGAGGTTCCAAGTTTGAAGATGTAACCGATCTTTATCACCTGGAAGGCCAGTATAACTTCTCAGACAAAATAAAAGTGGTGGATGTGTTGGTTGGCGCGAGTTACCAGTTGTACCGCCTTAACTCACATGGTACCATTTTCGTAGACACTACCGGGCCGATAAATATTAATGAATTCGGCACTTATGTTCAATTACAGAAATGGTTCCTGGATAACAAACTAAAACTAAGCGGTTCCGTACGTTACGACAAGAGCCAGAATTTCAAGGGAAGATTTACCCCGAGGATTACTGCCTTGTTCAAGGTGGCGGAAGACAACAATATCCGCGCATCGTTTCAAACGGCCTATCGTTTTCCCGCAACGCAGGATCAATACATCAACTTGCTGACAGGCGGTTCAAACCGGCTAATCGGCGGCCTTCCTCAATTTAATACTTTTTTCAAGTTTGACACAAATCCTTCCTATACTGCCGAAAGCATCGATGCATACCGTGCTTCTATTACCAATGGGGCTATCAATCCCGCATTACTGCAAAAGGCGCAGTTCAATGTTGTAAAACCGGAGACGATGAACTCCTTTGAACTGGGCTATAAAGGACTGCTAACACGCAGACTGCTGGTAGACGTGTACGGGTATTACAGCATTTATAAGGATTTCATCGGCAGGGTTGCTGTAGGCAGAGGTACTTCCGGAGATCCTGCAAATGCCCCCAGAGATCTGCCAAGCCCATTTACTACCAACAACTATTCGTTCATGATCAATACGGCCAATGATGTAAAAGCCATAGGCTGGGGATTGGGTCTTAATTACCAGGCAGGGAAAGGATATGAGGCCACTGCTAATCTATCATCAGACAACCTGACTGGTGTTCCTTCAAATGTATTTACGCAGTTCAACACGCCCAAAATTCGCTTTAATTTGGGGATAGGAAATGCTGATGTTGTAAATGGCATCGGCTTCAACGTTATATACAGGTGGCAGGATAAGGTGTACTGGGAAGGTACTTTTGCAACAGGAGACATAGCGGCTTTCGGAACGATGGACGCCCAGGTAAGCTACAAGTTTCCAAAAACAAAAAACCTGATGAAAATTGGCGCGTCAAACATTTTGAACAAATATTACCAGAGCGCCTTCGGAAACCCCCAGATAGGAGGGGTGTATTATGTGAGTTTTGGTTATAATGTCTTTTAACAAAAAGCTGTCAGCCGTCGGTTATCAGCTATCAGCCGACGCCGAAATGCAAAGCGAATTAATCCTTCCAGGATTAAACATAAAAAAGCCCGGTTCTCAAATAGAACTGGGCTTTTTGTCATTAAAAACTTTTATCCCTCAAAGCCCGGAACGGACCAACGGCTGTTAGTCATCAGCGACGTCGAAACTCAAAGCGAATTAATCCCTTATGAGATTTTTCTACTTAAAACTTTTATCCCTCAAAGCCCGGAACGGGCAGAAGGCTGATAGCTGACAGCTGATGGCTGACAGCTTTCTTACACATTAAACCTGAAATGCATCACATCACCATCTTTCACTATATACTCTTTACCCTCTATGCGTAATTTTCCGTTCTCGCGGCAGGCGGCTTCGGAGCCGTACTGAACAAAATCATCGTAGCCGATTACTTCTGCTTTTATAAAACCTTTCTCAAAGTCAGTATGTATAACGCTTGCCGCCTGTGGGGCCTTCCAGCCCTGGTGAATGGTCCAGGCGCGCACTTCCTGCACACCGGCAGTGAAATAGGTAAAGAGGCTTAATAATTTATAAGTAGAGCGGATCAGCTTGTTCAATGCGGGCTCAACCATTTTATATTCGTCCATAAAAAGCTGCCGGTCATCTTCATTGTCAAGTTCGGTAATTTGTGCTTCGATGGAATTATTCATGACGATCACCTGTGCATTTTCGGCGGCAACAGCGGCTTTTAAAGCCTCGGAGAATTTATTACCCGTATGCATAGACGCTTCGTCAACATTGGCAACGTATAGTACTGGTTTCTCCGTTAATAAAAAAAGATCCGCGATAGCGGCCCTGTCATTTTTGTCTATATCAAGTTCGCGGATATTGCGACCTTGCTGCAGGTGCTCCATGCAGCGTTTCAGCACGTCATATTCTGCCTTTAATTTTGCATCTCCGGTACGTAACATTTTTTCGGCGCGGGAGAATTTCTTTTCAACACTCTCCAGGTCTTTTAGCTGCAGTTCTGTATCGATAATGTCTTTGTCGGCGACGGGGTTGATAGCTCCTTCATCCCGCAGAATATTTTCATCCTCAAAACAGCGGATCACATGAACAATCGCATCCACTTCACGGATATTAGCCAGGAACTTATTGCCAAGTCCCTCGCCCTTGCTGGCCCCTCTTACCATGCCGGCGATATCCACAATTTCTATTTGTGTGGGAACTGTACGGTTTGGTACCACCAATTCTGCCAGTTTGGTAATGCGTTCATCCGGAACATCCACCAGGCCTATATTCGGCTCAATGGTACAAAACCGGTAGTTTGAAGCCTGTGCCTTTGCACTGTTGCTTACTGCATTAAATAAGGTTGATTTTCCAACATTTGGTAATCCCACAATTCCTGCTTGCAAAGACATAGTTATTCAAAGTTTAATAGACCGGTGCCTACTGGCTAAGTCAGGGAAGCACCCGCAGTCGTTTTTTGAGGCGCAAAGATAAAAGAAATCTTTGTAGGCGAGGATTTTATTGAAATCGTAGATTGCGGCTTAAAGCTGTTAAAACCAAAATCAGAACATCTGACCTCGTCAACTTGTAAAACGACGGGATATAAGTTTTGATTCTGATTTTAAACTGATAATAATGGAGAAAAAACCTAAGAGGGAGCGGGCAATTATAGCTGTTATTGCTTTAGATTGTGTTATGCCTGGGGTACGGTTGTTGAAATCATTAAATAAAACACGTTGGACTCTTACATTGTTATCTTAATTGTTATTGGCCTGGCGGCGCTGGGCATGGCCTGGATGCCTGCTTTCACTAAGGCTACAAAAATCTCTTACAGTGTTTTGTATGTGGCGTTCGGGGCCGCATTGTACGCATCAGCCGGCAAGTTTCTCCCGCTGCCCGACCCCATTTCAAAAAATACTGTTACGGTCCGGCTCACCGAAATGATTGTGCTTGTATCCCTTATGGGATCAGGGCTCAAAATTGACCGGCCCTTTTCAGTCCGCAACTGGGCGGTACCTCTGCGTTTGGTGAGTATTACCATGGTTTTATCCATTGTAGCGGTAACGGCAATTGGATATTACTGGCTCGGGTTTGGCCTTGCAGCGGCGGCATTGTTAGGCGCAGTACTTGCCCCTACCGACCCTGTTTTGGCAGCCGATGTGCAGGTAGGCCCGCCAACAGAAGGCGACCGCACTAAGAGCAAATTTGCCCTCACCGCTGAGGCGGGCATGAACGACGGCACGGCGTTCCCCTTTACGTGGCTTGCCATTCTGCTGGCGACCGGCGAACTTGCCACAGAAGGTTGGTCAGGTTGGTTCAAATACGAGCTATTTTATAAGCTTATAGCCGGGGTAGTAATAGGGTATTTATTGGGCAAGCTTTTGGGGTGGTTGTTCTTCAAGTTGCCCGAAGCATTGGAAGGTGCCAAGGTGCGCGACGGCTTCGTAGCCCTTTGCGCTACTTTGTTCGTTTACGGCGTTACAGAAGCAGCACATGGATATGGATTCATTGCCGTGTTTGTATCGGCGGTGACCATGCGGGGCCTGGAGCGCCACCACAAAATGCACAAAACCCTGCATGAATTTACGGACCAGATTGAGCGGTTGCTGGTTTGTATTGTGTTGCTCCTTTTTGGCGGCAGCCTTGTGTCGGGTCTTCTAAATGATTTAACCTGGTCACTGGCCGCGGCCGGGATATTTTTTGTTTTAGTGATCCGGCCGGTGATTGGCATCATTAGCCTGTGGGGTACCGGCGTACATTTCAAAGAAAAGCTGGCCATCGGCTTTTTCGGAATCAAAGGCGTGGGCTCATTTTATTACCTGGCCTTTGCTCTTGCTCAAACCTCTTTCCCCGAACAAGATCAACTCTGGGCGCTCACTGGGTTTACGGTGCTGCTATCAATTATTGTACATGGCCTTACGGCCACCTCAATTATGCAGAAACTGGAAGTTAGATTTAAGGAGCCGAAACGCCACCCAAATGCAGCAACTCAGCCGTAACCTGGGACAACTTTAGAATTGCTTTCCTTTGAACTTTCCTGTATCTTGAAACCCTAAACGTTTTACATGGTCCTGAGTTATATATGGATGGGCTTTTTCCTGGTAGCTTTTGCCATCGCCCTGATTAAATGGGCAATACTGGGAGACCAGGAGATATTCCGGATGTTGGTGGAAGGGATCTTTAAATCTGCAGGTGATGGTTTTGATATTTCTCTAAAGTTGGTAGGCATTCTTTCGCTTTTTCTCGGCTTCATGAAGATCGGCGAGAAGGCCGGCGCTATAAACTTCCTGTCGCGCATCGTTGGACCCTTTTTTACCCGATTGTTCCCCGACGTACCAAAGAATCACCCAGCAATAGGGCAGATGATGATGAACTTTTCTGCTAATCTCCTGGGACTTGATAATGCGGCCACCCCTTTTGGATTAAAGGCGATGGATAGCCTGCAGGAGTTGAATCCTAATAAGGACACTGCCAGTAACGCACAGATCATGTTCCTCGCCCTGCATGCAAGCGGTCTCACACTCATCCCTATCAGCGTAATTGCCTTAAGAGCAGCGGTGAAACCCGCTGCGGCCAATCCCACAGACATTTTTATTCCGTGTATGATCGTCACTTTTGTTGGCACAATTGCATCAATGATTGCGGTGTCTGTGAAACAACGCATCAACCTGCTACAACCGGTAATTATATTGTGGGTTGCGGGTATTTCAGTTGCCATTGGGGCCCTGGTTTGGTACCTAACTTCAATGGATCCGGCAAGCCTCCAGAAGTTTTCAATAATCATGAGCAACGGTCTTATATTGACAGTGTTCCTCCTTTTTTTGCTGGGCGCCTTGCGCAAAAAGGTTAATGTTTTTGAAAGTTTTATAGAGGGTGCGAAAGGTGGCTTCGACATCGCCATCAGAATTATCCCCTACCTGATTGGCATGTTAGTGGCAATAAGTGTGTTACGTAATTCAGGGGTTTTTGAGTATATTCTTCGCGGACTAAGCGCCTTTTTCGGAGCGCTTGGTCTCAATACAGATTTTGTTCCTTCGCTTCCTACTGCGCTCATGAAGCCGCTCAGCGGCAGCGGTTCGCGGGGAATGATGGTAGATGCCATGAACGCTTACGGGCCGGATTCTTTCGTTGGACGCCTGTCCAGCATTTTCCAGGGCACCAACGATACCACGTTCTATGTGGTTGCGGTATATTTTGGGGCGGTGGGAGTAAAGAATACCCGTTACGCAATATCCGTTATGCTGCTTGCTGATTTAGCGGGTATAATAACGGCAGTTATTATGGGCTACCTGTTTTTTCATTAGGTTTTTAACCGCAAGGACGCACAGAGGAAGCGCAGAGTTTAAATCATCAAATCGGCTGATAGCTAATAGCTGATAGCTTCCTCACAACACCTCAATCCCTGCCTCCACATACGACTTTAGTAACGGGTCGGATGGATGTAATTCGGTTATCAAGACGTCTATTTCGTTCATGTCGCAGACTTTAATTGGCTGGAACGAATTGAGCTTTTCTGATATTGAAAGACACACCACTTTTTGCGCAGAGTCTATCATGGCTCGTTTTAGTTGAACCACATCCCAATCGTTGTCGGTAATGCCATGGTTGATATCGAGCGCGTTTATGCCAAGGAAACAAAGCTCAGCTTTTATCTGTTTGATCTTGGCAATAGCTTCGCCACCAACCGTAATTTTAGACGCTTTAGAGATTTTGTCACCAACGATAATTACCTCGATATTCGGATGGTTCATGTACTCAACAATGGCCGGGATGCTGCCCGAGATGAAGGTAGCTTTGAGATCCAGGGGAAGGCTTCTTGCAAGCTCAATAATAGTGGTGCCACCGCTTGTTAACACAAACATGCCATTGCTGACCAGTGCTGCTGCTTTTTCGGCAATTGTTTTTTTCTGGGCGTAAGAATAGATGTTGTTGACGGGTGTATAGAAATTAGAAAAAGAATGAGATAGAGCGCCGCCATGCACTTTTATGATCTTGCCCATGCTCGTGAGTTCTATCAAATCCCTCCTGATGGTATCTTCCGACACGCTCATTTCCTGGCTTAGATTTGACGACAAAACTTTATTATGAAGGTTCACCTGGTGCAGGATGTACGCCTGTCTTTCACTTTTTAGCATCTGTAAGCAGAATTTTTCAAAATAAAGAAAACTCCTGCATAATACCGCAGAAGTCGGAGCATTTTTTTGATCGTGGCGTTTCTTCCGACCTAACGTAAAGTAAACCTGGCAGAGATGCCAAATGCATCTGGTATAAACGCAATTTTGGGAAGTATATCCAGTTCAGGTTTCCAGTCAAGCGAAATATTTAGAGGTATCTTTTCAAATTTATAGTCGAGTCCAATAGCGCCTGTTGGTCCCAGGTAAGTGTCTCCGCTATCAAAGCCTACATAACCGCCGGCACCATAGAACCATTGCAGACCTGGAAAGTTTAAGGGGTTGTGCACTTCGTATAATGCACCTATCCCGAACCGACTGCCGAATGATAACAAACCTTCAATAGCATTTTTTTCATCTAAAAAATACTTGGCAGAAATAGAATTGGTTAATGTAGGAGAGGCGTTGCTCAGGCGTATACCAATCCCGAATTTATAGTCCTGCTGTGCAAAAAGAGTATGGGCAGATCCCATCAAAATAAATAATGACACACCCAGAAATAAATTTTTCATGTTGCTTTTTTCTTTTGGAACGAAGATAATGAAGGAAGATGCTGGCGGGTGGCCTAAATTATTGTTAAACAGATTTGAGTGGTAATATGTACCGGCAACTAAGGGGCTTTTACCTGGAGGCGGATATCACATCTTCAAACAATTCAAATTTTGTTTTTGGTCGCTTATCTTCCTGCCATTTAAAGTTGTTGAGCAATTTTTTATCATCTGGTATCTGGCTCATTGGATAAAGGTTGCCGGTAACCTCGCTGCGAAATACCACACGGTTTAGTGCTTTGTCTTTAAAATACATGTCTATGATATCTGCATGCGCGGTATTCATTCCTACAAAAGCATCACTTTCATCTTTTGCATAATATACGCTTTCTGCTGAACCCTTTGCGCGCATGAAGTTGATCTCACCATCTTTAAAGTAGCCGTTTAATGTGTTGCCCTTAATTTGGTTGTACAAATTTTCACCCGACTTGTCTATCACCATACCGTTCTCAAAAACATACAAACGTTCGGGTTTTTTGTTTTTTGTAAACAGGTAAATGGTATCGCCTGTCACTTGTTTGTTGGTGGCCCAAACGATAGGGTTGGTAAATAGCTGGAAGATGGAATCCCTGCCGGAATAAAATAAACTGTCGCTAACCGCCTGCAGGGAGTCTGTAAATATTCTTACATTATGATATCCCTGGAAGTAACGGTTTCGGTTACTCGAATCTTCTTTGTTAACGGATGCTATTGATTTAAGCGTGTCTTTTGATATTAAACTGCCTTGTCCCTTTTCGAGGTCAGAAAGCCTGCCTGCAAAAAGGGTGTCTGCAGTAAGGTATACGGAATCCTTATCCTGTTTGATGATCATCAACGGGTGTTCCGTGGCGATAAAAGTGCTGTTGTTACGATTGGCTTTTATCCTGTTTGCAATTACCGATGTACCCTGCGCGGTATCTATAAGTATGGCGTTGCCCGTGGCTTCGAAGATGCCGGTTTTATCATCTATGTCCATATCATCGCCGGTGATAGTAAGTGCCTTGTCTTTGATTACCGTTCTCTTACCAAATTTCGCTGTTTTATCTTTCATGTTATAATAACCGTCAGAGGTAACGATCTGGCTTTTATTGCTGTCGATGATAAATGTTTTAGTGATGAAAGTGGCAATTTGTGATTCTGTATTGTACAATAGGGAATCGGTAGTAATATCGTAAGAAGGGTTTTTAAGTTTTACATCCTGTTTAAAATATACATCTTTAAGATCGCCGTAATAGGTAGCTTCTTTGCTTGTTAGTACTGTGTTGCCATTAACGACTTTCCCGCCATTTGTATAAGTGCCGAGTTTAAGCTGTGTGTCGTAGAATAGTTCTTCTGTTGTAAGCGTACCTTTTCCATCGGTCATACTTGCTTTCTTCTTAAGCACGGCCTGCTTATTATCGATGTAATATATAAGGTATTGAGAACGGGTATGGATGGTGTCGTTGTCAATAATATGAACATTGCCAAAAGCCTCGAGCGTGTTCAACAGTTTGTTGTGAACGGCGCTGTCAGAATAAAAAAGCGTGTTGCCATCCTGGAAAAAAACGTGACCCGCTGCTGTCATTAACTCATTGGTAGAATCAATCTTTTTAAAAGCAAGCCTGTCGGAATTTTTGAATAAAATGACCCTTGTAGTATCGGTTGCAGGAGTGATGACCGGAGTTTGCGCAGTTACCTGTAGTGATCCTACTGCTACAACCAGGAAAAAGATAAAGATCAATAACCTCATTTGATATTAGCTTTTAGAGAATCGAGGGGAGTGGTGAGGTAGTTTCCCTTGTTTTTTCTGCCAAAAATTGAAATGCTGACATATCTTTTTGGATTCACCCGAAGATCGTCTAGTAAGATGTTAAGACTGCGCGTGGTGTTTTCAAGGTTTTGATACAGCGTTTTATCGTTCAATAATAGACCTACTGAACCATCCGGGCTGTTTACTTTTGCCACTGCAGTGTTTAACTCAGCAATGGTTTTATTAAGTGAGCTGATCGTTTCGTCGAGTTTTAACGCGGCCAATTTGCCCGTCGCAGTGTCAAGGTTCCCCAGGGTTCTGTTGATGGTAGAATTTTGGGCTGCGAGATTTGCAGTTACACTATTAAGGTTGCCAATAGTTTTGGCAAGCACGCCGGTTTGCGCGTTGAGCAAGGATTGCAAGTTAGAAGATGAGACGGTGAGGTTTGTGACGATCTTTTGAATGTTAAACTTTGTAGCCGGATCAAAGATGGCGCCGATTACTTCAATTACCGAGTCGAGTGATTTCAATGTTCCATTCACATTATTAAGGGCCGGGTTAAAAGAAGCTTTTACATCATCCAGGATACCCGTTGTGATCTGGGTGTTTAAGGTATCTCCGTTTTTGGTAAAGATGGTTGAATTTCCCAATTCAATGTTTAAAGAGGCGGTTCCGAGGAGATCTTTGTTAATATAAGCAATCGAATTAACAGGAATATTAATTTCTTTCGCAAAGTTGAGCGTTACAACGATGCTATCGAAGTTGGCATCTTTTTCAATCATATTATACACGGCACCCACCTGTAGCCCGTTTATTGTAACTGGGTTGGAGGTAGAAAGTCCGTTGACCGAATGAAAAACGGTGTGAAGTTTACGGCTTTTATCAAAAAGGTCCCTGCCTTTAAGAAAATTAAACCCCAACACTAAAAGCGCAACAGCAACCACGGCAAGGATGCCAATTTTGGTTTCATTATTAATGTGAAATTTCATTCAAATAAGTTTTCTATTTCAATGGATAATTAGTCAATGGATGTGATACTGGGGCAAATGTATTGAAAGTTTGGGAATGGCTGTCAGCTTTCAGCTATCAGCTATCAGCCTTCGGGTTCCATCCTGAAGTCCAAAGCATCAAAACGGCTATATGTGAGAAAAAATGGCCACACAGAACTTAACCCCAGGATTGAAATCTGCCTTTAGCTGACGGCTGATAGCTGATAGCTAATAGCTATTTATTTCTCCGAATTCACCGGGTTAACCGTCCCGGGCTTTGATGACTCCATTTCTTCCTTATATCTTCTCAGGGCGCTCATGATGTTTTCTACGACCTGGTTTTGGCCGTCTTCACTGTTCAGGTACTGTTCTTCCTGCTTGTTGGTGATAAAACCTGTTTCAATCAATACGCTGGGCATACCCGTTGCCTGCAGCACCCAGATGCCTTTGTCGTTTCTTTGTTTTACGCCACCACGACTAACACGTCCGGCCTTTTGAAATTCATCTTCCACATACCCGGCAAAAGTGTAACTGTTCCTGAAATACTGTTTAGTATATAAAGTGGCCCTGATTTTCGCTTCGGGAGAATTCAGATCAAGGACGTTAAGAGAATCTACCACATCTTCACCAGACTCTTCTACTCCGATGTAGGAAGCTTTAGATTCACTCCTGTCTGCGGCCCAGATATAGGTTTCAGTACCGGTTGTTTTATTCTCTACATAATAACTTTCATAGATAGGTTGCTGAACATGCTTCTTTTTTCTTCTTTTGCCCTTGCCTGTGTAAACCACTTTAGGTTTGTAACCAACAATTCTTTTCGCATAGGAGCCACCAGCTCTCCCTACAGCATTGCAGTGAATGCTTATAAAAAGATCTCCACGAGGTTTTGCTTCATTTGCCATATTCGCCCTGATCTTAAGACCCTGGTTTATACTTGCCGCATTGCCGGGAAGAACATCTGTTGTTCGCGTAAATATTAGTTTAATATCGGGGAATTCTTTCTGAATTGCCTTGCCTAACTTAAGGCTAACCTCAAGAGAAACTTCTGCCTCTGTTGAGATAAGGCCTCTTGCACCCGGATCCTTACCACCGTGACCGGGATCGATAATGATGGTTTTCAGTACGGGCTTTACGGCAGGAGTCTTTGGATTTTTAGGGAGGGGAACAAAACTGATGAATATTGTAAATAAAACAAAGAGAAACAACAACTTTTTCATCATACTAAAACAAGTTTAATGGGTAACGATCAATCTTCACATAAACTTAATATCCGAATCACTATTTTTGTCCAACGCAAATTATGAGAACCGGACGTAAAGTTAGCCTAAAATTTAATGTACTGTGGATTACAACAGTGTTAATATGTTCAATAACGCTGTTCGCTTCCGGTAATTATTCATCCAGGCAATTTTTTTTCAAGGTTTTAACACCAGTGCCGGATACGGTGCCCGGGCAACTGCTCAGGTCAGATACAATTCCATCGAAACTAAAGAAATTACCTGATACAATCTCACAGCGCGCGGTTAACAACCCAGATACAACTCCATTACGGCGCAACATTATAAATGATACGCTGCCGGAAAACCAGGATGATACGAGTGTAAAAAGTTTTCAGAAAATAGACACGTTAAATGTAAAGGTTTCTCAAGATTCGCTTGATGCTCCCGTGTCATATGCTGCAACAGACTCCATGGTGCTGGACGTGCCCACTAAAAAGATATTCTTGTACAATGAGGCCAATGTTAAATACAAGGACATAGACCTTAGTGCCTACCAAATTGAACTCGACCAGCAGCACCAGTTGATCAATGCAACCTATCTACGAGACACCGCGGGTAAAATGGTGGGCCGACCGAAATTCGTGCAGGCCGACAACAATATGGATTCCGACTCCATCACGTACAATTTCAAAACCCAAAAAGGAATCACCAGCAGCACTTATACCACACAGGGAGAAATGTTTGTTTACGGAGAGAAGATAAAAAAGATATCAGCAAATGAATACTTTGCTTATAAGGGTAGATTTACAACCTGCAACCTTGACACGCCGCATTTTGCTTTTGTAACGAAAAAGCTAAAGCTTGTAAATAAAAAACTGGCTATTTCGGGTCCCATACATCCTGAGTTTGAAGGTGTACCTGTGCCGATATATATTCCATTCGGATTTTTCCCATTATCCCAGGGCAGGCACTCCGGCATGCTGCCACCGCAGTTTAGCGTAAACGAACAGTTCGGGCTGGGCCTGGAGGGACTTGGATATTACAAAGTGCTGAATGATAATTTTGACGTGACGCTTCGATCAGATATCTATTCGTACGGTGGTTACCGCCTGAACCTCACGCCTACCTACAGGGTAAGATATCGCTACCAGGGGCAGTTTAACCTTGCGTATCAAAACACCCGATTTCTGAGTGATGCGGGAGCCAAAGAGTACGAAACAAATAAAAGCTTTAATATTTACTGGAGCCATAGCGTTGACAGCAAAGCACGTCCCGGCACCTCATTCTCCGCAAATGTAAACGCAGGTTCTACAAAGTTTAATCAGTATGTTACCAATAACCCCACGCTTAACTTTAGCAACCAGTTAAGTTCTTCTATTAGTTATTCAAGAAACTTTGATAATAAATATAATCTCAGCATCAGCGCCAATCACAACCAGAATAATTTAAGCAGGCTGGTAACATTAAGCCTTCCGACGATCTCGTTTTCTGCCACTACTTTGTATCCTTTCCAGAGAAAAGAATTTGTGGGTGAACCAAAGTGGTATGAAAAATTGGGCGTGGGATTGAATACGAATGTTGCGGGTATGTCATCTTTTTATGATTCCCTGTTTAGTTTCCGGAAACTGGTTGATACTTTCCAGTGGGGCGCCTCTCACAACATCCCGATCACTTTATCGCTGCCATCGCTTGGACCATTACAGATTGCACCCGGTATCAGTTACCAGGAAAAATGGTATGCCCGTAAGTTTTACAGAAACTGGAATTCCGCAAAAAGTAAGGTTGATTCTTCTTTCCAGGATGGATTTTTTACTGCGAGGGACGTGTCGTTCAGTCTTGGTATAAATACCGCCTTGTTTGGCACTTTTAATTTCGGCAAAAACAGCAGTGTGAAAGCTATAAGGCATGTTGTAAGACCTACATTCAGTATCAACTATAAACCGGATCTAGCCAAAAAAGATTATTATACAACCAGGATAGATACATCGGGAAGGGAGTTCCGTTTTTCTCCTTATGAGAGCAGTATATTTGGTCAGTTCAGCGAGGGGCGCTTTGGCGGAATTGGCTTTGGCATTGATAATAATCTCGAGATGAAAGTCCGGTCAAAGTCAGACACGGCGGAAGCCAGTGACCGGAAAGTAAAACTGCTGGACGGTTTCGGATTTAATAGTGGCTACAATATTATGGCCGACTCCTTCAAACTTTCAACTTTCAGTTTATATATAAGGAGCACCTTGTTTGAAAAAATAAATATTACTGCCGGTGGTGTGCTGGATCCATACCAGGTAGATAGCAAAGGCTACCGTATTAACAAGTATGCATGGCAGGGCGGTAAATTCACCCCAGGCAGGGTTACCAATGGCAACATAGCGATCTCAACTTCATTTAAAAGTCCGGAAAAGGGTGATAAGAAAAAGAACCTCGACTCTATTAACCGGGCACAGGGGATGCCGATATCGATGGAGGAAGAGCAGGCTCAACTAAATTATATTCGTAGCAACCCCGCGGAATTTGCCGATTTCAACATTCCCTGGTCCATCAACATCTCTTACTCATTGAACTTTTCCAGGTTATTCAAACCAGATTATAGTGGGTATGAAACACAGATCAATTCTAACCTTAGCCTGAACGGAGACTTTAACCTCAGTCCGGAATGGAAAGTCGGCATGAATACCTATTACGATTTCAAAACCGCCGCCATACAGTCACTCACCATGTTTCTTTCGAGGAATTTGCATTGCTGGCAGATGTCCATCAACGTTACCCCTGTGGGTCCTACCCGTTATTTTAATATTACGATCAACCCGAAGTCGAGTTTGTTAAGGGATATTAAGGTTAACAGGAGCAGGTATTTTTATGGGCAGTGAGAGAGAGCCGTCAGCTATCAGCTATCAGCTATCAGCTATCAGCCGTCAGCCGTCAGCCGTCAGCCGTCAGCTATCAGCTATCAGCCGTCAGCTATCAGCTATCAGCAGATTTCCAGGTCTGATAATTTTTCAAAAAGATAAACTTTCGACGATCATAAACTTGAACACTTCAAGTAAAGCACCAACGGCTGATAGCTGATA
>JBBPYM010000256.1:0-13978 GCA_038199905.1 Chitinophagales bacterium
CAGGGATGTTTGGATTGCTTTTGTAGTCCCTGGCAAATTTCATAAGGTCGGTCAGCTGTTTGTTACAATCATCCTGGCGTTGGATTCAAAGGAGCATCACTGTCCTTCGGCAGCGACACCAATATGGATTTGTTCGTGTAAATAGTAGTTTAAGCGGTTGGCGGGAGTGATGAGTGGAAAGAGCTATCAGCCGTCAGCAGCCAGCCTGCGGCCGGGGAAGAACAGTGTTGCATTTCAAATAGTAATTGCACTGACTTAACGAAAAACCTATGAGATCTTCTCAACCTCTCACAATCAAAAAAAGAAAATAATCGTTTACCTTGAAACTCAGGCTGGTAGCATATCCTTCCTTCGAGGGGATATGGTGCTACCCTCTTAACTTGTTTACCACCTTTTAGTCACCCTCAGATAAACACATTTTCTGTATCCTCGTACGCCGGGAGAACCTTACCTCCACGATGTGTGCCTACCTGATAAATCAGGTAAAGGAAATGGAACATATCTGCGTAAAAGAAAACAGCGAAGTGATTGAAGTAATTGGAACGGACAAACCGGAATAACTGATCATGTAGAATACTGAAACCGAGGACTGCGAAATGCTTGAGGCAAATGCGTTATACATCTTCATAGCAGCTAAACCCTACACAGATTGGCTGGGTGCCGACATCACAACAAATGACAAGGGATTTATTAAAACCGGCCGGAACCTTGAACATTACGACAACTTTGGCAAGGTATGGAAAATGCCCCGTGACCCTTTGTTGCTGGAGACCAGTTGTCCGGGGATCTTTGCCGCTGGTGACGTTCGCGCCGGCGCCATGAACACAGAAGCCTTCGCCGCGCGCGAAGGCTCTATGTCTATCCGACTGGTACATATTAAATAAATACCTTCGCCGAGGGTTAAAAGAATTCAATCTTCGAAGCGGTTAGCTTCCCCTGTTAGCACCTGTTGACCTTACCTTTTTGGTAACAGCAGCAGGTTTGGAACTTCCACTGGTCTTCATGAACTTGGAGCCTTTGCCCTGGCTTTTTTGATTTTTACTAAGCTGGCTATCTGTTTTTTTGTTATTAGTTGGTAATGACATAATCTGATGTTTAGAGTACAAATTTAACGGCTTCCGGATATGTTTGCAAGAAAATGTTTATTTTGGCTCAACCTGTAACGTTTTTTTAAGAGCCTCGCAATTTGAGACAAAAAAGCCACACATGAACCAACTTATTACAGGCATCCACCATGTAAATGCTATTGCGTCGGACGCGCAAAAAAACCTGGAATTTTATGCGGGCGTTCTTGGTGTGCGGCTGGTAAAAACAACGGTAAACATTGACGCACCCGAAGTATACCATTTTTAATATGGCGACGACGCTGGTGCACCCGGCAGCATCCTTACATTTTTCCCTTACCAGGGACGTATCTCCGGACGACAGGGCAAGGGAATGCTTAACACTATCACCTTCTCCGTTACCGTTTCTTCGCTGCGATTCTGGTTATCGCGGCTCAAACGTTTTAATATACCGCACAAAGATCCAATAAAGCGTTTTAACAAAAAAACCGTTGTTTACCTGGAAGATATGGACGGTCTGGGGCTGGAAATTGTATTCAATGATAACGATACCAGGCCTGGATCAAAAAGCGAGAACATACCACAGGGAAATTCAATCAAAGGTTTTTATAATGTTGAAATTTGGGAGGAAGGATTCGAGCGTACCGCCGGATTGCTCACTGAACTACTTGACCAAAAGCTCAGAACGGAGAAAGGTAACCGAATTCGCTTCGCTGCTTCTGATACCCCGGGCAATTATGTCGACGTGCTTTGTTCACCCGACAGTTTAAAGGGGCTTGCAGGAAGTGGCACCATTCACCACCTTGCTTTTAAAACGCCCGGTATCCAGGCCCAGCAGGAACTAAGGTTGAAAATACTCAAACGCATGCTTAACCCAACGCCAATTCTTGACAGGAATTATTTTACCTCCTTTATTCCAGGGAACCCGGAGGTGTGTTGTTCGAAGTTGCTACGGCCGGCCCCGGTTTTACCGCGGATGAAACTCCCGAACACCTGGGTACAGGGCTAAAACTCCAGCCAGAATTCGAAAACCAGCGCGAACAGATTACAAATTCACTGCCATCGCTAACCGAAGACCTCAGTGGCTATAAGTAAAGGCTCATATAAGGATGAGTACTGATAAAAAGGATTAGTTTTTTTTCACCTTGTACAGGTTTAACGTGCCAGCTTCCGGCAGGGCACCTTTCTGTGGTTGGTCGCGGTTTCGGCCAAGTGTTTCCCAGCGGAGGATATAACGCGTGTTTTTTTCAGGCGACCTGCCCTCGTCTTCCTTAAAATTTACAATCATACCCGGAAATGCAGATTCAGGCGACGACATGTTTGCAGGCATGGTAACGGGTGGGGATAACCGCTGCAACTGTTTCATGGTTACGGGGTCCAGCACCAGCACGCCACTGCCGGCTTCAGTGCTGCTATAACCCATAGTCAACTTGCCAGTAGCGTCCACACGCACGGGCTGCACATGCACATCGAATGTAATGGTTCCACCGCCTCCAAACTCCCACCGATGTTTCCAGTCAGTGGCCTGGTAAATTTTCCAGCCACCACTCTCCCGTCTTGCATTGTAGATCTGGATATTACCGGCAGCATCATATTTGTGATAAGTAATCACCACGCGCTTCTCTTTATCAAAGCCAATCACCGTATTTCCATTTATGATACCACCCTTTGCCGGCACAGGATCTACAATCTCGGCGGTAGCTATCCGGATAGGTAGCTTTAAAGATGAGCCATCACTTTTTTCCCAGTGGATAAGGTCTTTGCTACGGGCATAACTAAGGTCATGGTTGGAAGATGCATCCGGAGTATCGCGCCAAACCCACACCATATGATAATAACCATCCGGCCCGGCTGATGGACCTTTTATATAAGCATTCATTTCACCCTCTCCATCTATTAACGGCATATCCAGCAACCGGCTCCAGGTTTTTGTTTGCAGGTTGTAGGTGTTGTAAATCTGGTTACCAGAGCCGCTTGAGCCATCGCGGTACGTATAGATCATGTCACCACCCGGCCCCTTCGAAAACAATGGATAGGTTACCCGGTTTTCTTCCTTGCCTGTCATCGACGCAACCTGCTGCAGCGTGCTGATATCATGTGGTGTGGTGGAGTAAAAATAAACAAGCTTGTTAACATGCATATTACCCGAAACATGCAGGTGGCCGTCATTGTCCAGGGCCATGGCGATGTAATTATGACTGTCCCAGCCAACTTTGGAAGGCAGTATTTTATATGTCCAGTTTTTTTCACCCAGCCGTCGATGCGCAACAGTCATGTTCCGGTTCTCGTCATAATATGCCACATACTGGTGGGGTGCACTCGTAAGCAATGAAAACCCCACCGGGTGACCCGGCCATATCTTTGACACCTGTAACTCTTCGGTGATTGCTGGTATGCGCGCTTTTTGCGGCGATTTGTTTGTGCGGCAACTGTTACAGACAGTTAAGAATATTATAACCAGCAACATCTGTTGATATTTCCAACTGGCCAGGGTGCTAAGTAATGACATACCGTGTAGGGTTTTGCCAAAGTTAATGCTGAAGATTGATTGTTCCATTTCTGGCACCTCAAATCAGTTAATCCGGAACATCGTGTTCAATACTTGTTTTACAATTTCATCTAAATAATGTAGACAATTCCGGCGACCGCTCACAATGCGAATCTCTCCTTATAGCTCAAACTTTATCCCTTATCTTTATTAATCCTTTAAATTTGTACAATTATGATCAGGAAGATTTCAATAATTGCAGGCTTCATCTCCATTTCTTTCTGTGCATTGTCGCAGGCAAAACATGAAGACACTGAGTTTTATGAACCGGTTCCGGCAGTTGTTACCCCGGGAGGCGCCACGAATGCCGCACCTTCCGATGCCATTATATTATTTAACGGCAAGGATCTTTCAGAATGGGTTTCTACGAAGGATACTACCGCCAAAGCTGGATGGAAATTGAGCCATAAAGTAATCACCGTTGATAAAACCGCTGGAGACATTCAGACCAAAAGAAGGTTTACAGATTTCCAGCTACATATAGAATACAGGATACCATCAAATATTACCGGAGAGGGCCAGGCGAGGGGTAACAGCGGAATTTTCCTGGCAACTTTCCCTGGCGGTGCCGGCGGTTATGAACTGCAGGTGCTGGACAACTATGTTAACAAAACATACGTAAACGGGCAGGCTGGAAGTATTTACAAACAAGCTGCACCGCTGGTGAATGCCTGCCTGAAACCGGGTGTATGGCAGACCTTCGACGTTGTGTGGACTGCGCCACGTTTTAATGATGACGGTTCCGTAAAATCACCAGGTCGTGTAACTGCCTTTCAAAACGGCGTTCTTGTTCAAAATAATTTTGAATTAAAAGGCGACACGCCATATGTAGGACAACCATCTTATCACCAACACGGCGCCGCCCCAATTAAACTACAGTCTCACGGCGACAAAAGCGAACCAATAAGTTACCAGAATATCTGGATTAGAAACCTGTGATGAATGTCTATATTAAATTGTTAATTACAAATGGGCGTATTGCCGTGTACGTTTGCGCATTGCTGCAAAAACCGAGCGTGTGCAGTGGAGGCCTATAACCATTAACAACTAACCATTTAACATTGAACTACTATTCGCTGATAAAACTAATTGACAACCACGTCACCGATATTTATTCAGGTGACACATCCAGGGAACTGTTTTATCATAACCTGCTGCACACACAACAGGTGGTAGGTAACGCTGCTAAAATAGCTACTCATTACAAGCTCAACGAAAAAGATTATTTTATTGTAATCGCGGCTGCCTGGTTTCACGACGTTGGTTATTATAGCGGCGATGCTTTTGGGCATGAACAAACAGGTGCTGATACTGCAGAAGCCTTTCTCAAGGATAAAGGAATAGATGCAGAAACCATCACAGCCATTAAAGGCTGCATCATGGCCACGCGCATGCCACAGTCTCCCGGTTCCCTGCTGGAACAGATTGTTTGTGATGCAGACCTGTTCCTCTGGGGCACTGACGAGTTTGATAAACGCAACAAACTCATGCGAAAAGAGGCAGAATGGAGGTATGATAAAAAGATCAGCAAAGGCGACTGGCGCAATAGCACCATTCACCTGCTGGAAGTACACCATTTTCATACTGACTTTGCCCGGGAACTTCTACAAGAAAAAAAACTGCAGAACCTTGACAAGCTTAAACGCAAAGTCGCAGATGTTGAAGCTGATGAATCTGAACAGGAAGAACCAAAAATAACAGAAGAGAAAAACAACCTGGTAGTCACTGAAGTAGCTCAGGTCAAAAAACAAAAATCCGATCGTCCGGAACGTGGTGTTGAAACAATGTTCCGCATCACCTCGGCCAATAACCAGCGTTTAAGTGATATGGCCGATAACAAGTCGCATATCATGATCACTACCACATCAATTATAATTTCTGTATTATTAAGCGTGCTCCTGCGCAAACTGGAAGATAATTCGAACCTGATCATACCTACCATCCTGTTACTTTCTGTATGCGTTATCACCATGGTGTTTTCAATTTTGGCAACGAGGCCCAAGCTGCCGCACGGAACATTCACGCAGCAGGATATAACCAATAAAACAGTTAACCTGCTTTTCTTTGGTAATTTTTACAGGATGACTTACGAAGACTATCACTCAGGTATGCAGGCTGTGATGAACGACCGGGAATTCTTATACGGCAGTCTTACAAAAGACGTTTACTCGCAGGGTGTTGTACTAGGCAAAAAATACCGGCTGCTGCGAATTGCCTATGATGTTTTTATGTTCGGTATCGTAGCATCAGTGGTCTCTTTCGTTATCAGCTCAATATTTTTTGGAAATTAACTATTAGCTGAAATTCCGTTGTTTGTTAACATTGGCTTGCCAGCTGATGTAAACTTTCGTTCTTAAATCTTAACTATTGAAATTTAATTTATCATACTGTGTTCTTCTATTGATATTCATTACAGCATGCAGATCTATTGACAATACGGGAAGAACACTACAGGATTACGACATTACCAAACCTGATAAATTTTATATGCCAGAAAGCCTGCATGAGATTTCAGGCATTTCTTTCCACCGCCAGAACAATGACACGGTATATGCCATCCAGGACGAGGATGGTAAACTATTTAAACTGGCATGGCATAAAAAAAAACAATATCACTCGAAATTTGCCAGGAAAGGCGACTATGAGGACCTCGCCATCGTTGGTGAAAAAGTATACATTTTAAAGAGTAACGGAAATTTATACAGCTTCCCTTTTGCCAATGCTGCGTATGAGGACTTGGATGAGGTGCGGGAATGGAAACACCTTCTTCCCGAAGGTGAATATGAAAGCCTTTATGGCGATGATGCCACCAACAAATTATACGTTCTCTGTAAAAATTGTAAAGGTGACAATAAAAAAGATGTAGTACCTGGTTACATCCTGCAGACAGGTGATTCAGTTTACCAGGTGGGAACGTTTAGCATTGATGTTCATGAGATCAAAAAAATAACGGGAAAGGTTAAGCGAGGTTTCCGCCCGTCGGCGATGGCGAAAAATACGCTCAACAATAAATGGTACATACTTTCTGCAGTTAACAGGATGCTGGTAGTAACCGACAGCATCTGGTCAGTAAAGGAAGTTTGCGCGCTCAGTACTAAATCATTTAATCAACCCGAAGGCATTGCTTTCGACAAGTTCGGGAGCATGTATATTTCCAACGAAGGCGATGATTTTGCCGAGGGTAACATCCTGAAATTTGTGCGGAAAATAAAGTAAGAAGATTTTTTTCGATTACACTCCTGCTGCATGTCGTTCAAATTAACCACAGAATTACCGGAGGAAGGCCGGGAGTTGCGCACGGGATCTCTGTTTAAAAAAAAGCCGCTTTTTTCTTAACAGTACCTTTACAAAAAATCTCAGATTCTCTACAGAATCCCCTTGTAATGTTGTGTCATAATTATTAAACTAAATTAATTACCATGACAACAAGACAATTAGCTGCAGTGATCCTAGTAAGCGCTGCAACCTCTATTGGAAGTGTTTGGGGATATGGAAAATACCAGCAAAATCATTCACTGGCTTCAGCCTCCGAATCTACTTCCGTTCAGAACAAAAATGCCCGTTTTGCAGATTACAATGAAACGGTCGCAGACGGTCCAATGGTAGATTTTGAGAAAGCTGCTTCGAAAGCGGCACCCGCGGTGGTACATATCAAAACCTTAACAAAAGCCAAACAGGTAGCTAACACGCCAGACATGCAAAACAATCCTTTCCGTGATTTTTTTGGTGACGGTTTTGGAGAAATGATGCCCCAGGGACGTGGCAATTCACGTGAACAAAGGGCTTCGGGTTCAGGAGTTATCATTAGTGCAGATGGTTATGTAATTACCAATAACCATGTGATCGATGGCGCTGATGAACTTACCGTGACGCTCAACAACAAAAAAGATTTTAAGGCAAAAGTGGTGGGCCGGGATCCGAGTAGTGACCTTGCAGTGTTAAAGATAGAAGCTACGAACCTCCCTGTATTGACTTTTGCTAATTCCGACAATGTTCATTTAGGACAGTGGGTACTGGCAATCGGTTATCCGCTCAACCTCGAAACGACTGTTACCTCGGGCATCGTAAGTGCAAAATCGCGAAGCCTGGGAATTAATGGCCGTCAAAGTAAAACTCCGATAGAATCATTTATCCAGACGGATGCTGCCATCAACCCCGGAAACAGCGGTGGTGCATTGGTAAATACCCAGGGTGAGATCATTGGCATTAATAGCGCCATCGCATCGCCCACTGGTTCTTATGCCGGCTATGCATATGCGATTCCCTCCAACCTTGTGCAGAAAGTAGTGAGTGACATAATAAAATTCGGAAGTACCAAAAGGGCGTATCTTGGCGTAATGTACGGCAGCGACCAGTTGAGTGAAGAAGACCGCGCAAAAAATAACATTAAAGAAGGTGAAGGTGTGTTCGTGATGGATGTGGCGCAGGGAAGTGCTGCCGAAGAAGCAGGCGTTAAAAAAGGTGATTTTATCACCAAGGTTAACGGAAGAACAGTGAACACAGGAACCGAAATGGTGGAACAGATTTCGGTGCTGCGTCCTGGTGACAAGGTCAATATCAGCTACGTACATAATGGTTCAGAAAAGAGCACAACTGTTACACTCAAAGGCGCTGCCGGAACTTATGAGAGTGTTAAAGAACAGGTGCTTGAACAACTAGGCGCTACTTTTGAAAATCTTGATAAAGCGATCGCTGCGCAGCTAAACCTGCAAGGGGGCGTAAAAGTTAAAAGCCTGAACCAGGGTCTCTTAACTGATCAGACAAGGATCAAGGAAGGATTTATCATCACCCGCGTAAACAACACTAAGGTGAGTACTGTGGACGCTTTGAAACAAGCCATCAAAACTGCAGGTAATACTGCCGTAATAAGTGGGGTTTATGCAAGCCAGCCGCAGACTGAATACCAATACGCATTAAACGATTTGAATAGCGCACAATAAGTTTAATAATTATTTAGATTTGATGTGTAAACCCGCCGCTAGCCGGCGGGTTTGCTATTAATAAAAGACTTTAGCGATATATATGGCTTAATTTCACAGTAGTTTAAACAACAAAATAATACGAAGTCAAAGAACGATTAGTAATGAAAATTCTTATCATCGAGGATGAAAAGGCGTTACAGCAATCCATTCAGAAATACCTGGAGCACCAGGGCTATGTTTGTGAAACAGCCTCCAATTTCGCGCAAGGTATCGAGAAGATCAATTCATTTAGTTACGATTGTATTGTTGTAGACATCGGCCTGCCATTTGGCAGCGGGTTAGACATTGTGAAGGAGCTGAAAGACATCGAATCAAAATCAGGCATCATCATAATTTCCGCCAGGAATTCACTCGAAGATAAACTGACAGGGTTGGAGATCGGCTCCGACGATTACCTTACAAAACCTTTCCATCTTTCCGAGCTCAATGCGCGTATTAACGCCGTGCTCCGGCGGAAGAATTTTGGTGGCAGTAAGATCATTCAGTTCCAGGAAATAAAATTATTCCCGGATGCCCGTCGTGTAACGGTAAACGATAAAACCGTTGATCTTACCGAGAAAGAACACCAGCTTCTTGAATATTTTATCGCCAACCAGCGGCGCGTACTCACCAAAGCCGCCATAGCTGAACATATCTGGGGCGATGAATATGACCAGGTAAGCAATTACGATTTTATCTACACCCATATTAAAAACCTTCGTAAAAAATTAATAGACGCAGGCAGTGATGATTATATTAAAACGATGTACGGAACGGGGTATAGATTTACGGAGGGATGAGGTGTGGGGCATGATGTCAGCTATCAGCCGTCAGCCATTGGAACGGTCAAAAATTAAATTAGTAATTACCCATAGCCCGATTTCTTTCCTTTGCTGATAGCTGATAGCTGATGGCTGATAGCAATTGCCGCAGCAATTCAAAACAACACCAATGAGACTACTCACAAAAACCACTTTATACTTCCTGCTTGCCATGGTGCCGTTGTTGGCGGTTGGCGGGTTTTACCTGTACTTCCAGTTTAACAAGGAGCTTAACAATGAAATGGACGATGAGCTTATAAATGATGAACTGCAGTGGGTTCGATTTCTTCATACGGAAACGGACAATAATGGTCCTTTTATTTTAAAGACCCCTGAGCTAACGATCTTTCCGATTAATGAACCTCCTACCCCGCTGGCAACTATTAAAGACACTTATGTTTTCCAGGAGATATCCAACGTAAAAGTTCCATACCGGCAGTTATCGCAAATCGTTCCGATTAATGGCATACCCTACCAGATCATCATTCGAAAATCGCAATTAGAAAAATCAGTGCTTTTTACCAACGTAACCCGAATCATGTTCTTTGTTTTTACGGGGCTGTTCGCGGCGACATTGCTGTTCAATTGGTTCATCAGTAAAAGACTGTGGGAGCCGTTTAAAAAGTCGCTGCAAAAGATCCGGGCAGCAGAGCTTACTCAAATGGAAGATATTCATTTCGAGGAGACATCTATCAGGGAATTTAATGAGTTGAACTCGTCGCTGAATGCCATGGCCAACAAGATACACATGGATTTTGTAAACATGAAAGAGTTCACAGAAGATGCTGCGCATGAAATGCAAACACCGCTGGCCGTGGCGCAGAGTCGTATGGAATTATTGTTGCAGGACAACAATCTAACAGACGAACAGGTTGATTCTATACTCCAGGCCAGTGAAGCGTTAAAGAGACTGGGAAAGTTAAACCAGTCGCTGTTGTTGCTGGCAAAAATCGAGAACAAACAATATGAAACGAATGAGACGGTTAGTTTGATAAATATCACGAGCAATTACCTCCGGGCATTCGATGATATTATAAAAGACAAACAGGTGCTCGTTGAAAAACATTTTATGGCAGATTGTGTGCTTAAGATGCACCCACTGCTTGCGGAATCATTGATCAGTAATCTATTTGGCAACGCCCTGAAGTACAATTATCATGGTGGGCGAATAGTCATCACCGTTACTGACCGCTCCTACACAATAAGCAACACAAGCACCGTTCCGGCCATTGGCCCTGATCAACTGTTCAAGCGTTTTAAAAGGTTTAAGCAAATTGCAGATAATTCGAACGGGCTGGGTCTTGCAATTGTGAAAAAGATCATTGACACACATAACCTGCATATCATTTACAGCGCTGCCAATGGGGTTCATGAATTTAAGATCACGAAAATTTTATCAGCTATCAGCTATCAGCTATCAGCTATCAGCAAAGGCCTGCGGCCTGCTTTGAACATTAGTAGTCATTCATACAGAGGGGTCCCGATTGGCGACCCCTCTGTATGAATATGGTAATAGCCCAACAACTGAAACGCAGCTGATAGCTGATAGCTGATGGCTGATAGCTATATTGGTGGATCCAGGTGCACAACTGGTTTCGTCAATTCCTGTATATCTACCGGTTCAATATTTAATTCAGTGCACCAATTTAAAAAGCTGCTATGAATTTCGTTCAGGGTTTGCTTCTGCTGTGGTGTTAGTTCCAGGGCATGAGCACGACTGATGGTGCGGATGGGTAAACCGCGTTTCTGTAAAAAGTATTTTGCACTTAATGGATATGCCTGATGTATGAGTGGATCTACACGCGTTAGTTCCGACTGAATCCAATCCACCTGCTTTTGTTTCTCAGGGTCAGTGGCATTGTTACAAAGCCAGACCAATATTTCAGGATAAAAATTACCGGATATAGACGACATACCCTTTGCGCCCATTTGTAACGAAAAAGCACCATTCGGCGTGTGGGCATCATAAAATTCAAACATCGTATCCTTTATCACGGCAAGTTTGGCTTTTACCTGCTCACGGTCAATGGAAGTGTCTTTATGATAAACCAGCCTGTTGGTGGCCAGTAAGGTGGCGAGTATTTCGGGTGAGATGATTCTTTTATAGGGTGCCGGGCATTCATATAATCCCATTGGAATATCGCCGGTAAGTTTCAGCATTTTGTCGAAGTTCCTTAGCAAGACAGTATCCGGATCATCAATATTGGCAAAGTGTCCGGTAATTAATATCACGGCTTCGATGCCGGTGTCGTAGATCTTTTTCGAAAATATTGCCTTATCCTCGATGGTCAGTCCAAAGGATCCTGTGGCAACCACCGGTACACGGCCATTTACCGTTTTCACAATATGCCTGGTCAGCTCAAGGCGCTCATCCTCACTGATACTATACATTTCGCTGCTGAGGCAATTGGCAAATACGCCCTTCACACCCGCGGCGAGGTAAAACTCCACCAGGGTTGAAACAGCATCGAAATCCAGTTTTGCCTTCAGGTTAAAAGGCGTGATCATTACCGGAACAAATTTCTTTTCGTTATTCTGCATAGCTGTAAATTTATTAAAAATAATCTGCTTTTCCCATCTCACCCTGCCCGACTAAAAGAAGCCGCTATGTTACTGCCGCGCTTCAAATTTATTGCTTCCCGACAGTCTTCCCAACAAAGTTCCTACTAAATATATCGTTAATGCTCCCACCACGATTGTCATATTGGTATGCAGTGGGTTACGCAAGGCCTCCGGAAAAGCGGTGGATTTTGAAAAGGTCATCCAGATTATCACCAGTGTTCCAGTGATAACCGCGATTATAGGAACCGATGGCTTCACATGCCTGGCTACCATACTTAACGAAAAAATGCCCAGCATACCGCCCGCAAAGATACCCGATAATTTCCACCAGAGGTCAAGCACACTGCTCACCCCTATGATACTTATGCCTACGCCTGTTGCGATAAGTCCGATTACAATAGTGGCCCAATATAGAATACGTAATTGTTGCCTGTCAGTGAGGTCTTTATTGAGATATCTTTTATGTATATCAACCATATAAATAGTGGCCGAACTATTAAACCCAGAACTGATGGTACCCATGGCTGCCGAAAGAATGGCGGCAAAGATCAGACCCACCAAACCTGTGGGAACTCTGTTTACAATAAAATGCGGCAGTATCTTATCCCCAATATCCGCATCTGTAAGGGAACCTGCTGTTGCCAGCACATCCTGCATGGAAGCGCCGGTGCCTAGTTTTATCTGCGCTACCTGTTCCTTAACCTGTTGAAGCATGTCTGGATGCTGGTGATAGTAAGTGAAAAGACAGGTGCCTATAACGAAGAACATTAATGAGGAAGGAACATACATGTACACACATAGCCAAAGTGATTTAGAGGCTTCTTTAATGCTGGGGGCCGTATGATAACGTTGTACATAATTCTGGTCTACACCAAAGTTCGTGATATTGATCAGCAAGCCGTATAAAAAAACTACCCAGAAGGTATCTGTGGTAAAATCAGGCTTGAAGCTGCCCAGGCTCAGTTTATTACCCTCCCGGGCAGTATGGTAAATTTCGGTCACACCACCATTCACTCCCCATATCACCAATATTAATACCAGTATAGCACCTACTGTTTTAATAACACTTTGCACCACTTCCGTCCATATTACCGCTTCCATGCCACCTATCACCGTATAGATGGTAACTACAATTCCTGTTATTAAAATGATAAGGCGCATGTCAATGCCCGTGAGTGCGTTTAATGTGATACCAACACCAAGGAAGATGGTTCCCGTACGCGCGAGTTGTGTTAATAAAAAACATATCACGGTATATGTTCTTGCCCAGGGACCAAACTTTTTTTCAAAGTGTTCATAAGCGGAGATCTCACCAGATTTGCGAAAAAAAGGAATCAGGAATTTCACTGCTATTAATACTGCAATAGGAAGTGTGAGCGTAAAAACAAAGGAGTTCCAATTGCCACCGAAAGCCTTGCCGGGATTGCCAATAAAAGTATTACTGCTGAGGTAGGTACCAAATAAGGACATGCCAATTGCCCAGCCCGGAATTTTGCCGGATGCTTTGGTAAACTGCGCAGTACTCTTGTTTTTTCTGCCCAAATACATCCCCATTAATATCATGGAAAGAAAATAAACGACGAGGACTACAATATCAAGCAGGGGCAGTTGTTTCATGTTTGGCTGTTGAAAGATTTACTTATAAATGCAATCAGATTAGCCAAAATAAAGAATAATCATCAAACTGCCACACCCAATTCAATTAGGAATCTGGTGTGGCAGCATTATTAAAGTGTATTTGTTAGTTAGTCTTTTAGTATCCACACGGACACCGAGCCAGCTTTAACCTGAAACTCCCCCCAACCCGCGTGGTTTATAACAACTTCATCGGGGTAGGTTTCGAGGTAATCAACAAAGGTTTTGCCAGCAAACCGCCGACCAATTTCCATTGATTTAAAGCCATCTTCACTATTAGATAACAGCACGGCACAACCGGAGTTTTCATTTTCTTCCTTTCCTTCCCTCGTCCAGCCAATACAGTTCGGGTGATCAAAATAATCCCGTTGCTGACCGTATGCAAAC